>CANGGG010000019.1 GCA_947453415.1 Bacteroidota bacterium
CGGGAACTGCAACTATTGGGAATGCTTTAAATATTACAGGAGCAGTAGATGCAGTAGGTGCAATTACATCTGGCGGTAATTTAACTATTAAATCTACAAGTGCTACTGTAAATGGAAGAGTTGCTGGAAGTAATATAAGTGGCAATATCAATGTGGAAAGATTTATTCCTTCTCAAACTACCAGAAGATACCGTTTTTTATCTAGTCCGGTTGCTACAACAGTAGCAGATTGGAGAGGTGAAATATTTATTACTGGTGGTGGTGTGGATGGTGAATTTAGTTCGGTTGGAACAAATAATGTTAAAACTGCAAATGGCTTAGATTGGACATTGAGTGGTGCAGCATCGATGTATGGTTATACAGAAAACTTAAATTCATTAGGATTAAATACACGTTGGGAGGCTATTACTAATGCTTCAACTTCATTAACTGCTGGTAAAGGTTACCGCGTATTTATAAGAGGTGATAGAAGTAATGCTGGTGTTTTAGACAATTCAGTAAGTACACAAGCAGCAGTTACTATTGTTTCTTCGGGTACTGTTAATTCAGGAACAATTACTTTACCAGCAACCTATAACGGTGGCACTGCAAATGATGGTTGGAATTTAGTGGGTAATCCTTATCCATCAACAATTGATTGGAATGCTGCTTCTGGTTGGACAAAAACCAATGTGAGTGGTACAATTTGGATTTATAAACCAAGTACCAATTCTTATGGAAATTGGGATGGCACTACTGCTACAAATTCAGTTACTCAATACATTTCATCGGGTCAAGCATTTTTTGTAAGAACCACAGGAACTCCAACATTTACTTGTACTGAGGCGGTAAAAACTGCTACTGCTGGAGCGGGTATTTTTAAAACTACGGAAGAAAACACTTTAAGAATTAGTTTGGCAAAAGATGCTACCAATAGCGATGAAACAGTAATACGTTTCATGGAAGGTAAACAAAATGAATTTAGCGACAATGATGATGTTCGTAAATTTATCAATTCAGAAGTAAACGTATCAAGTAATTTTGGATTAGACCAATATGCCGCGGTAAATTATTTAGATCCTAAAAATTTAACAAATAAAGTAGTGCCAATCAGTGCTTGGGTTGACGTAAATGGAAGTTTCAAATTAAACTTTTCAGGTGTGAATTCATTCAATGCCACTCCATATGTAATGTTAAGAGATAAGTATTTAAATAAATTGGTTGATTTAAGAACAAATGCTACTTATCAATTTGATATTACCAATGATTCAAAAAGCAAAGATGACAATCGTTTTGAAGTGATTTTCTCAGATAAATCAAGTGGATTAAATGAAAGTAATTCAATGATAAACACCACCCTTTCAGTTTACCCTAACCCAGCAACAGATGTATTGAATATTTCTCTTTCAAATGGAACAACAATAGAAACAGTAAATATTTATAATGTATCGGGTAAGTTGGTAAATAATATTAAACTAAACGGAAACCAAATAGACATTAGCCAATTAAACAATGGGGTGTATATGGTAGAAGTATTAACACCAAACGGAACTTTTAAAACAAAATTTGTGAAATAGACGATAGACCATAGTCCATAGTCCATAGTCCATAGACGATGGACGATAGAATTCAAATAAACTATGGTCTATGGTCCATCAACCATCAACTAAATAAAATATGAAAAAAATAATAGCAATCGCAACAATATTAGTAAGCATCACTTTTGCAGCAAACGCACAGCCAGGAAGTACCACTGGAGGATTTGATGATGAACCCGTAGATGTTCCTGTAGATGGTGGCATTATAATGCTAGCAGCAGCTGGTGTAGCTTATGGTTACCGTCAGTTTGGGAAGAAGTAGTGAGAAATGTGCACTGAGAGATGGGAGATGGGCACTGAGAGAAGAATGATGAAGTATGAATGATGAAAATGCACTGAGCGCTGAGCACTGGGAAGTGGGAGATGGGAGATGGGAGATGGGCACTGAGAGAAGAATGATGAAGTATGAATGATGAAAAGGCACTGAGCGCTGGGCACTGAGAGATGGGAGATGGGAGATGGGCACTGAGAGATGAAGTATGAAGTATGAAGTATGAATGATGAAGTATGAAAGATGAAAAGGCACTGTGCACTGAGAGACGGGAATTTAATGTCATGGTGAGCTTGTCGAATCCATACACAATTGTTCGAGAGGTCTTCGGCAAGCTCAGACTGACAAGAATTTACATCAATTCAAAATTGTAATCATGCAAATCCTTTAATCTTAAAATCCTGATTCTGATAAAGTACGGGAAATTAAATTTAAACTCACAAGTGACGCTCGTGTTACGATGCTAAACATTTGCGATAGTTGGGTTCTCGACTCCGCTCGAACTGACTAATGAGATTTTATCTATCGTCTATGGTCCAACAACGGGTATATTTAAACTCACAAGTGACGCTCGTGTTACGATGCTAAACACTTGCGATAGTTGGGTTCTCGACTCCGCTACCATTGACGTTTTTTTGTTAACTTATAATAATAAAGTAATTAGTCATTCAGTATTTCCTCTCGAGCGATACCCTTAATATGGCAACCAACTAAGAAATATCAATATTGGTTGCCGAGGAAAGGAGTTTCCTTCTGAATGACACCATGTCATTTTATATTGAATTTTTTGAAAAAAATTATCCGCTCGAACTGACTAATGAGATTTTATCTATCAACTATGGTCTATGGTCTATCAACTATGGTCTATGGTCTATTATATTTTTTCATCCTTCATACTTCAATGAGAAATATTAATAATATAGTAATGGAAAATATATTATGAATTGATTATATTTGCTCGTTAATAGCCGTTTATGCAACAAAAAATAATTTTATCTTTCTTTTTACTACTTATATTTTTAAACACAAAGGCGCAAACATGTGTGGGTGGCGGAAGTTCCAATATGCCAACCAAATGTTTTGAAATAGAAAGTGTACTAGCCGATGCTTGTAGTTTGGTGGAAGGTGAGGATGAAATGATCAGGTTAAGAATTGGTCCTAATCCCATCGCATTAAATTCAATTAATACAGTAGTTTGGCAAACAGTAAACAGTTGGTTGGGTTTTTGTAGTATAACAGGAAGTACATTAACCAAAATAAACTCCATTAACAATAGCATTATTGCCGCAGGTAATTGTGGACGATTTATTCCCATTAGTCCGGGAGGAACTTTACCAGCTTATTCCAAAGTGCTTTTTTTAACCAGTACCGATTTTAGCGCTACCGCCCACGATTTTTCAGGATTAACTGATACCATGTATGTAATTATACAATGTGCGGGAAATACAGGTGGACATTTTACCAATTCGGGGAACGTACCAAGAACATTAATTATAAAAACAAGCACTTGTGGCGATACCGTAAATTGGAATTCAGCAAATTTAATAGGAGGGAATGGTGCTGCCATTAATTTTACTTATGCAGGTGTGCCCAGTTATGTAAATTATGGATGTACTTTACCTGTAACGCCTTTTTCCTGCGATGCGGGAACTACCAATCCTACTTATTGTAACGGTAGTACTTTAAATTTGGCAGGAACGGTTTCAGGTAGTAATTGTTATGTATGGCGTGCTAGTAATACTGCCACCGGAACATTTGCAGATACTACCAATTTACTCACTACTTTTACTATTAGTACAGGTTATGTGGGTGCTGTAAAATTATATTTATTTACCAAATCAAATTGTAGCGTAAAAATAGATTCAGTGATGTTTAATGCCATTGCTTCTTCAGGAGTTTTAAATGCAGGAAACGATACTTCATTGTGTAATTCCATTGCATTTCATGTAAATGCTACGAGTACTGCTACAGGAACTTATGCCTGGACAAAATCGGGTGCAGGAACATTGAATCAAACAAATATTTTAAATCCTATTTATACACCTTCTTTGCTTGATATAGGAATAGTAAATTTAATTGTTACCCAAACTACTACTTGTGGTGTGTTAAAAGATACCGTAAAAGTTACTTATACCAGTAAAGCCAATGCTAGTTTTACGCTCAGCGATAGTAATTTTTGTTATAACAATGTTCCTTTAAATATTAACTTAAATCCTACTGTTTCGGGAGGAGTTTTTACAAGTAGCACAGGAAGTTTTACTGCCAATGTTTTTACTTTTAACGCAGCTGGAAGCTTTACTATTAAGTATAAAATAGGAACTGGAAGTTGTGCCGATTCATTGACAAAACCAATCAATGCAAATAACCATGCAAATCCAAATTTCAGTTTAAGTGATACCATAGTTTGTAAAAATGCGCCAGTAGTTGTTTTAACGCCAACTCAAGCTGGTGGCGTATTTTCGGGAACTAGGGTTATAGCAAACAGATTTACGCCTGATACTGTTGGAATATTTGGCCTAAAATATAAAATTTCAAATGGTGCTTGCATTGATTCTTTAAGTAAAAATATAGAAGTTAAAGCCAAGCCAGATCCTTTCTTTATATCGTCAAAATCTACCTTTTGTTTAAATGATGCCAGTACTATATTAATACCCAGTACCAGTGGAGGAATATTTTCAGGAACCAATGTTTCGGGTGCTGTTTTTACACCCAGTACTGTTGGTGTTTTTTCTGTAAAATACATTGTATCAAATGCATTTTGTGTAGATTCATCTAACCAAAATCTTACAGTTTTTAATAAACCAAATCCTGCATTTACATTGTCTGATACATTGGTTTGTATTGGCTCGCCAACTATTACCTTAACACCTACACAAGTTGGAGGCGTTTTTTCTGGAACCAATGTAAGCGCACAAATCTTTTCACCCATTACCACAGGAATATTCCCTATAAAATATTTAATTTCAAATGCTAATTGTGCCGATTCAGCTTATAAAAACATAGAAGTAAAACCTAAGCCTGATGCTTCATTTACTACTACTGATTCTGTTTTTTGTGTTAATGATGCCAGGGCAATATTTACGCCAACTGAAGCTGGTGGTGTGTTTACAGGAACCAATGTGATAGGAAATCAATATAACCCTATTACAGTTGGAAGTTTTATAGTAAAACATGTTATCAATAATGGAACCTGTGCCGACAGTAGTTTTAAAACCATGTTGGTTAATCCTAAACCTACTGCCAACTTTACATATACTCCCGCTAATCCTTATGCTTACGACACTGTTTATTTTACTTTTACTGGTGCCAATGCAACTAAGTATTATTGGAGTTTTGGTGATTTAAAAAATTCAAGCAGTAATTTGAAAGATCCGTTATTTGAATTTATTGATGTGAATGTATATAGAACATGGTTAAAAGTAAGCAACAATGAAGGTTGTAGCGATTCAATATATAAAGATGTATCTGTTTTAAAGAGAGAAACAATTTTTGTGCCCAATGTATTTACTCCTCAAAACACGGATGGACTTGGTTTAAACGATTATTTTACCATTCGTTCATATGGAATAAACAATTACCATATGCAAATTTATAACCGTTGGGGAAGTCTTTTGTATGAAACCAATAATATCAATCCAGGTTGGGATGGAACTTTTAATGGCGATAGTTGTCCTGATGGTGTTTATTTTTACATCATAGATGCCATTGGATTCAGTAAAAAAACATACCATTTGCACGGAACTGTTACCTTGTTGAGATAGTTGTCAGTTGATAGTTGTTGGGAAACGGGTTACGAGATACGGGTTAGCGGGTTAGCGGGTTACGAGATATTGGTTAGCGGGTTACGAGATTCGGGTTAGCGGGTTACGAGATACGGGTTAGCGGGTTACGATTTTAAGGGATATCGGGTTACGAGATATGGGTTAACGGGTTACGAGATATTGGTTAACGGGTTTCGAGATACGGGTTAGCGGGTTACGAGATATTGGTTAACGGGTTTCGAGATACGGGTTAGCGGGTTACGAGATTTGGGTTAGCGGGTTACGAGATTCGGGTTAGCGGGTTAGCGGGTTAATTTTTTTTATACTTCATCCTTTCCCAACTCTCATTTCTCAGTGCTCATCTCCCAATTCTCATCTCTCAGTGCTCACCTCTCTTTTTTCATTTCATCATTCATCATTTATACTTCATACTTCATCCTTTCCCAACTCTCATTTCTCAGTGCTCATCTCCCAATTCTCATCTCTCAGTGCTCACCTCTCTTTTTTCATTTCATCATTCATCATTTATACTTCATACTTTATCATTCATACTTCATAATTTATACTTCATACTTAAAAATTAAAAGAATACATTTGTTTTTTTTAATATCATGAAAGTATCACGAAAAACCTTTGTAAAATCAGCGGCTATTTTAGCTGGCGCAACCCTATTAAATACTCAAAAAACTGAAGCACAAATAACTGCTGCTTTGGTTAATTTGGAAAACGATTTTGCTTTACCACCTCTTGGTTATAGTTACGATGCTTTAGAACCATTTATTGACAGGCAAACCATGGAAATTCATTATTCAAAACACCATCAAGCTTATGTAAATAAACTGAATGAAGGCAAAGCTAAAATAACAAGTTGGAACTATAAAACGTTGAATGATGTGTTGGAAAATATCAATGATATTCCAAAAGATTTGCAGGGTGCTATTCGCAATAATGCAGGCGGACATTATAATCATTCGTTGTTTTGGTCGTTGTTAAAAACAAATACATTTCCAAAAGAAAAGGCTTTGAAAATGATCAATGAAAATTTTGATAGTATGGAAAATTTCAAACAATTATTTACCAAAGCTGCCATGGGAATATTTGGAAGCGGTTGGGTTTGGTTAATTAAACAAGACGGTAAAATGAAAATTATTACTACTCCTAATCAAGACAATCCGTTAATGACAGGAATAGCAAAAGATTTAGGAACTCCAATCATTGCTTTAGATATTTGGGAACATGCCTATTATTTAAAATACCAGAACAAACGTGCCGATTATGTAACAGCTTTTTGGAGTATTTTAAATTGGGAGAAAGTGGAAGAGTTGCTATTAGCCTCTAGCCGCTAGCTGCTAGCCACTATCAAAAACTGTTTATTAATAAAGTAAAAGTATATATTTAAAAATGATTCAAAGGCCAGAAGCCAGCAGCCAGCAGCCAGTAGCCCTTTTCCCAAGCACCTATTTACCTAATTTGGTATATGCAAAACATTTGCTTTTGGCAGATGAAATATTGCTTGAAAAGCATCAAAATTATTTGAAGCAAACGTATGCAAATCGTTGTCATATTTTGGGCGCAAATGGCGTGCAGGTTTTGAGTATTCCAACTGTTAAAATACATTTTTCAAAACAAGCTTTTGGCGAGGTGAAAATTAACTACGATGAAAGCTGGCAAAAGCAGCATTGGTTGGCGTTTCAATCGGCTTACGGAAACTCCTCATTTTGGTTTTATTACAAAGATTTTTTTGAGCCATTTTACTTCCAACAAAAGCATGAATATTTGTTTGATTTCAATACCGAATTATTGAAAATAATTTTAAAACTGCTGAAACAAGAAAAACCAATTTCTTACACTGAAAAATACGAATTGGAATATACTAATATTACCGATTTGCGTAATTATTTTGATGCTAAAAAACGCAATCAACAAGAAGTAATAGCAGGAGAAAATATGAAGAAATATTTACAAGTATTTACTGAAAAATATCCTTTTCAAGCTAATTTATCAGTACTGGATTTATTAATGAATCAAGGTCCGCAAAGTAAAAATTATTTATTGAATGATTAAGCCAATTACCAGCATAGAAGAATTGTTCAAATTACAGAAAACGCTTACGTTAATAGATGTGCGCGCGCCCATAGAATTTGAACAAGGACATATTCCTAATGCCATTAATTTCCCTATTTTAAACAATGAAGAACGCAAAGAAGTAGGTACATGCTACAAACAAAATGGACATGAAGCTGCAGTTATTTTAGGTTATAAATTAGTGGGTCCTAATTTTCATCAATTAGTAAAACAGGCTTATAAACAATTTGAAAATAAAGAAATAATCATTCATTGTTACCGTGGCGGATTGCGAAGTAGAATCATGGCAAATTTATTAAGTACAGCTGGGTTTCAAGTTCATTTGTTACAAGGTGGCTATAAAAAATACAGGCATTGGACATTAGAAAAGTTAGAAGCAGACTATCAATTTAAGGTTTTAGGTGGTTATACTGGCAGTGGAAAAACTACTATTTTAAAACAATTTGCTGCACAAAATATTCAAGTTTTAGACTTAGAAAATTTGGCAAATCACAGGGGTTCTGCCTTTGGCAATATTGGATTGCCACCGCAACCAACCAATGAACAATTTGAAAATTTACTGGCATTTGAACTGTATCAAATGAATGCTGAAATTCCAATTTGGATTGAAGACGAAAGTTCCATGATTGGTCGATGTAAAGTGCCTACAAAAATTCATGATGCTATTCGCAATAATCAGCTTTACTTTTTGGAAATAAATATAGCCGAAAGAGTAAAAAATATAATTTCAGATTACGGGCATTTTGACAAAGAAATATTGATACAAGCTACTCAAAAACTGCATAAACGTTTGGGCGATTTACGAACCCGAGAAGCTGTTCAATTATTAGAAGAAAATAATTTTTCCGAATGGGCAAAAGCCATGTTGATTTACTACGATAAAACCTATTTATTTGGAGTAAGCAAACGTGATGATACGAAGGTTACGAAGGTTGATTCAATTGAAAGATTACAAAGATTGTAAAGATTGAAAAATTAAGAAAAATTGAAATCTAATGCCAATTTAGTTTATTAATAGGAAGTCATTTCGACAAGCTCAATGTCCGCGGTTGTTGAGCTTGTCGAAACGAATAACCGAAAGTATAATTTAAAGTAATCAATATTGAATTTTATTTGCCAACAAATCTTTTAATTTTGTAATCTTTACAATCATAAAAAACGGACAAATTTTCCAATGGCAATACTTTTGATAGAGTAGGTTTTTAAAATCAATTAAAAATTAGCAAATAGCACCAAATTACAATGAATAACGAGCAAGAGAAAGAATTAACCAATGATTCAACTACAGAAAATTCTGGAGAAAACATAGTTAACGAAACTGAGCAAACTGACAATGCTGTCACTAATGAAGAACAAAAGGCAGAAGAAACTCCAATTACTTTGGAGCAAGAATTAGCTGAGGCAAAAGACAAATATTTACGATTATATTCCGATTTTGAAAACTACAAACGCAGATCGGCAAAGGAAAGAATGGAGTTTATGATGACCGCCAGCAAAGAAGTTTTGGTTTCATTGATTCCTGTTTTAGACGATTTTGAACGTGCTTCAAAAGCAATGGAAAAAGCTACAGAAGTAAGTGCTGTAAAAGAAGGAATAGAATTGGTAAGTCATAAACTGAAAAATATTTTGATGCAAAAAGGTTTGAAAGAAATGGAAAGCACCAATAAAGTTTTTGACAGTGAATTCCACGAAGCCATTACCAATATTCCTGCGCCTACCGATGATTTAAAAGGAAAAGTGGTAGATACAGTTGAAAAAGGTTATTTGTTAAACGAAAGAGTGATTCGTTTTGCAAAAGTGGTAGTTGGCGAATAAAAAATTACAAAATTAAAAAATTACAAAGATTTAGGAACATAAAGACTACAAAAACCTTGTAATCTTTCAATCTTTTCAACCTTGTAATTCAATTGAAAATAGATGAAAAAAAGAGATTACTACGAAGTACTTGGTTTAAGTAAAAATGCGAGTGAGGCTGATATCAAGAAAGCTTACCGACAAATGGCAATTAAGTTTCACCCTGATAAAAATCCTGGTGATGCAAAGGCTGAAGAAAATTTTAAAGAAGCAGCTGAAGCTTATGAAATGCTAAGCGATCCTAATAAAAAAGCGCGTTACGACCAATACGGACATGCTGGAACCAGTGGCCAAGGCGGTTATGGTGGCGGAGGAATGAATATGGACGACATATTTAGCAATTTTGGCGATGTGTTTGGTAATGATGGTGGAAGTACTTTTGATTCATTTTTTGGTGGTGGAAGAGGAGGAAGAAGCAGTGGCGGTGGAAGAGGAGTTAGAGGTAGTAATATTCGTTTAAAAGTAAAATTAACATTGCAAGAAATTGCAACTGGCGTAGAAAAGAAACTGAAATTTGGCCGATTAGTAATGGCTGAAGGTTTAAGTTTTGAAACTTGCGGAACTTGTAAAGGTTCTGGTCAGGTGCGCAGAGTTACCAATACATTTTTAGGTCAAATGGCAACTACAAGTGCTTGTCATACTTGCCATGGAACTGGAAGAATTATGGGCAAACGTCCTGCTGGTTCTAACGCTGATGGATTGGTAAATAAAGAAGAAGTAGTTTCGGTAAATATTCCTGCTGGTGTGGCCAATGGCATGCAACTAAGCATGAGTGGTAAAGGAAATGCTGGCCCAATGGGCGGTCCTGCTGGCGATTTAATTATATTAATAGAAGAAACTGAAGACTTAATTTTAAAACGCGATGGTAACAACATCGTTTTTGATTTATACATTAATTTTGCAGATGTAGCTTTGGGAACGCAAGTAGAAGTGCCAACCGTAGATGGAAAAGTAAAATTGAAAATAGATGCTGGTACACAAGCTGGTAAAATACTTCGTTTGCGTGGCAAAGGATTACCAGAGTTAAATACTAATTTTAAAGGTGATCAGTTAATTCACATCAATGTTTGGACACCACAAAAGTTAAGTAATGAGGAAAAAGAAATATTAGAAAAATTACGTGAAGCCGAAAACTTTCATCCAAAGCCAAACGCAAACGACAAAGGTTTTTTTGATAGAATGAGAGAATTTTTTAACTAGAAATGAGCCACAGATTCACAGATTTTAGCAATGATTAATTCAGAATCTTGCTTAAATAATCGGCAGCATTTTTTATATCGTAATGTGCAAGTAAATGAAGGTTTGCTTGCACATTTTTGTTTTCAAATAAAAAAAAATCAAATCCAAAAATTAATTTAATAGCATGAACCCAACCAAATTTGCATGCATCAATAAAATTTATTAGTTTTGATAAAATTATTATGATGAAAACAATAAGCATTGAATTAGATAAAAATCAATTTGTTGAAATTCTAAACAAATTGAACAAAACAGATAAACTAGCAATTTTTAACGAGTTAAAAAAGTCATTGTTTTTAACTCGATTCAATGAACTTTTGAAATCAACTAAAAACAATCAACTTACTTTTGAGGAAATAACAAAAGAAGTGGAATTGGTTAGAAAAAACCGCTATGAAAAAGGAAAACAAATCGTGTAAAATCATAGTTGATACGAATGTTTGGATTTCATTTCTAATTGGTAAAAATTTAAAAGGATTACAAAAACATATTGATTCGTCTGATATAAAAATAATAATTTGTGATGAACAAATTCAAGAATTAATTGAAGTTTTTAATAAGCCTAAATTAAAAAAATACTTTTCAAAAGAACAAATTTTAGAATTCTTTGAATTATTGAATGAAGCTTCTGTAAATATAAAAATATCAACCATCACAAATTTATGTAGAGATGAAAAGGATAATTATTTGCTATCATTAGCAATAGATTCAGATGCCGATTTTCTTTTAACCGGGGATAATGATTTGCTTGAATTGGTGAAATTAAATAACACTATTATACTTAATTTCAATGATTTTGAAAAAATAATTATTTAAAACATTTTGTTCAAATAATCGGCAGCATTTTTTATATCGTAATGTGCAAGTAAACTTGGGTTTGCTTGCACATTTTTGTTTTCAATGGCTTGTAAAACTTCTTCTATGTTGTTTGCAGCAATGCTTTTACTTTCGTTAATTAAATTAAGTAAACCGGCTTTAGCATAGGCAATAACAGGTGTTCCCACCAAAATACTTTCATGTGCTACTCGGTTCCAACCTTCATTAATTCCGGTAAGTGCTAATGTAAATTCACTCAAAGCCATTTGTGTTAAATAGTTTTCGAATTTGTCAAAGTAAACCACTTCGTATGTGGAAGTTTTTGATGCAAAATCTTTGAAGTTTGTACTGAAATAACAATAGTAACCTTGTTCTGTTAGATGCTTTGCAATTTCAAAAACATCAGCATGGTTTTTAAAACTCCATTGGCCTAAATGAATTTGTTTTTTCTTATTGTTTTTTATGTAGTGCGGATTCACAGTCATGTCGAGCGGAGTTGCTGTCATGTCGAGCGGAGTCGAGACATTATTTGCCTGTTCTCGATTCCGCTCGAACTGACTGTTTTTAAGCTCGAACTGACTATTAATGTCAAGCTCATTTTTTGACTTGTCGAGCGGAGTTGCTGTCATGTCGAGCGGATTCACAGTCATGTCGAGCGGAGTCGAGACATTATTTGACTGTTCTCGACTCCGCTCGAACTGACTGTTTTTAAGCTCGAACTGACTGTTTTCAAGTTCGAACTGACTGTTTTTTTGAATAAATTTTTCATAATATTCACCATCAAAAAAGTTTGGAAAATAAAAAATAGGAATATTGTTTTTTGTTTTTTCTTTAAAATATTGCACCCAAAAAGGTGCAACTGTTACAATAGAAATATTTTTATTTTTGGTGTTTTTTAAAACAAAAAACAAAGCTTGATAATATAAATTGAGCCAAAAAGATTTCCCGTCATTTTTATCAAAATAATGTAAAACAATATAAACTTTGTTTTGGGTAAATGCATTGCGAAGCACAGCAAATAAAGCAACTCTGGCTACTACAATATTATAATTTGCATTGGCGGTTAAGCCTAACAAAAATAGTTTTATATAAGCAAATGGATTGGTGTAAAAACGATTTTTTCTGTCGATTTCTAACGTTACATGTTCTCCTTTTTGATTTAAAAATTGTTGCAATTGTTCCGCAAAAAAAAGCTCGTGTTTGTAGCCACCAGTTTCATATTTACCATAAGAAATATATTTAATAAACTTCTTCAATTCCGTGTTTGCAATTTTTAAAATTCAGCTAGCAAGTTAATAAAATGTAAAAAATAGCAAACAAATACTTTTTTTGAGGTGGAAGCCGTTATATTTGTTTGATTGAATTACTGAATGAAAAAAATAGTTTTCGCTTTTATATTAATTTTTATAACGCAATTTGCTTTTGCCCAATTATTAGGCAATGAGTGGATTAGACCAAATCAAACCTATTATAAAATAAAAATATGGGAGAAAGGCGTTTATAAAATCGACTCCAATCAATTGGCGCAAATTGGAATAAATTTATCGGGCATCAACCCTAATAAATTTCAAATATTTAAAAATGGGGTGGAGCAAGCTTGTTTTGTGAAAGGTGAAAACGATGGTGAATTCAATTCCAATGATTATCTTTCATTTTATGCTACCAAAAACGATGGTGTTTTAGACGCAGAATTATATGCTACTTTAGCTGATCAACCACACCAATTAAACAGTTTGTTTAGTGATACCGCAGTTTATTTTTTTACCATTATTCCCGCTTCTGTTTTTCAAATCGGTAAACGATTTGCATTGTTTAACGAAACGAATTATAATTTATTTACACCAGAAGAATATTATATTCATCAAATAGATACTGCGCCAATTCAAGATTATTACAGAGGTAAATTTGAAAAAGTTGGACAAGGTGAACCTTATTATTTTTCAGAATATTTAGCAGGTGAAAGTTGGGTTGGTTTAAAAATTGGTGATGTTTTTCCCTATAGAACTTACCCAATAAGCACTCCCAATTTATTTGTAAACGGCCCCAATGCAACGCTTGAAACAAAAGTTTTTGGTGTAAGTAACGATGTTTCTAAAGCAATTAATCATCATTTAAGAATTGGAGTTTCTGCTGATAATTTAAATTTTTCGAACATAAAAGATACCACTTACACGGGTTATACTGAAACCAAATATTTGATTAATTTAAACAATTCAACCATTGGAAACAATACCTATTTAAAGTTTGAAACCATAGCCGATTTAGGCGTTGGCAGCGATTTTAGTTCACTTTCTTATTTTACTTTTAAGTATGCAAGCACTTGCAATTTAAACTTTCAAAGTCAACTTTATTTTAAACATTTGGCACAGCAAAGTGCCAATAGAATTTATTTTAAATTTAATAATTATGGTAAAAATAATCCGCAGTTATTAGATTTAACAAATTTCAAAAAAATTAGTTGTACCAAAACAGGCAATGATTTGAATGCATTGGTTGAAAACGCTAATATAAACAGTGAATATTTTATATACGATGAAACGGATATAAGAAATATAACGAAATTGGAGTTGGTTAATATGAATTTTGCCAGTTCAAATTTAAATACTGAATTTGTTATTATTTCGAATAAGCAATTAGAAACAGCCGCAAACGCTTATAAAAACTATCGCTCACAGCAATTCACAACAAATATTTTTTATAGTAATAATTTGTATAATCAGTTTTTTTATGGCTATGAACATCCATTGGCGGTAAAACATTTTTTAAAATATTTGTATCAAAATCAAACGGTAAAACCAGCTTATTTATTGTTACTTGGAAGAGGTTATCAAAACAACTTAATAAGAAGTAATTATCAAAATGCATACAGCAATAACTTAGTTCCTGCCATTGGCGAACCATCGAGTGATAATATGTTTACAGCTGGTTTAAATGCTTTGCAACCTTATGCACCGGCTATTGCTACAGGCCGAATTCCAGCTGCTACTAACGAGGAAGCACAAAACTATTTAGATAAACTAATTAGCTATGAAAAAGATACCATTTTTAATACCGATTGGCGTAAACAAATATTGCATGTTTCGGGTGGAGATATTTTTGATCAAGCAAGTTTAGCCAATCAATTAAATTTGAATAAAGCACAAATAATGAAACCCGCTTTTGGAGCTAATGTAACTACTTACAATAAAAATTCATCTGATATTGTTGAAGTTGGTTTCAAAGAAAAATTAATTGCGGAGTTAAATAAAGGAAAAAGTTTAATGACCTTTTTTGGACATGGTTCTTTGTCGGTTTTAGATGTTGATTTTGGAAGAATTAGTGACATGCAAAATGCCAATAAATACACTTTTTTTTACTTTAATGGTTGCAATATTGGCAATGCAAACGATGCAGATCCACAGGGAAGTGGGAACATTTATGGTAAAGATTTTATTGTTGCTCCCAATAAAGGAGCAATTGGATGGTTAGCACATTCCAACCTTACACTTTTAGGGAATTTGAATAACCAAATGACTCGGTTTTACGCCAATTTGAGTAAAGATTTATATGGTAAAAGTATTGGTAAAATTATTCAGCAGTCAATTGCTGAATCAACTACATCGGGCGATATATATAGTGTTTCGCACGGTAATCAATTAATTTATCAAGGTGATCCTGCTTTGAAATTAGCAAGCCCTTTTTTACCCGATTATGAAATTACAGATGCGGATATTTTTTTAACCGATAAAAACTTAACAGCCTTAGCAGACTCCTTTGAAATAAACATTATTGTAAAAAATTCAGGTAAGGCAATACAAGATTCATTGTTAGTAAGCATTGAACATATTGTTGGATCAACTGGAAATAAATTTTATTACGATAGTTTAATTTTACCATCACCTTTTTACAAAGATACGTTAACTGTAAAACTGAAAGGCCAAGGAAAATCAATGGCAGGGAACAATACATTCAATGTTTTTGTGGACCACATAAATGCTAAATTTGAGTCGAACGAGAACAATAATCAAGCAGTTTTTAATAAATTTATTCCTGGAAGTGGTATCAATTCATTGTATCCATTAAACTATTGTATACACAATAAAGATACTGTAGAATTAATGGTTCAGAACAACGATTTATTTGCCAAAGACAAGGATTATATTTTTGAAATTGATAATAATATCCAGTTCAATTCTTCCTCTTCATTTTATCAAAATTCTGGAATAATTAAGGCCAACGATGTAGCAAAATGGAAAGTAAATTTAAGCAATAAAGATTCTGTGGTTTATTTTTGGCGTGCAAAATTAGTTTCAAATAATCCATTGAATGATACTTGGATTGAATCATCATTTACCAAAATAAATAATAGTTCCTTTGGTTTTATGCAAAGTAATTTTGATCAAATTAATACTTCACAAACCGATAAAGTAGTTTTTGATACTATTAAAAGACAGCTTAGTTTTATAGATAATGAATTAGTTTTAGGCATTCAAAACAGGCGTTTTAATCATAGTAATATGGGTGTAATTGTGCCATATCAATTAAATGAAGGAGTTGGTTCTTGTGTTGGAAATACAGTAGTTGCCTTGGTTTTTGAACCATTCCAAGTTGATTTTCCATATGAAATTCCTGGCTATCCTTTTAATTGCGCTTTTGTGCAAAATAATAAACAGAATAGGAGCAGAAGGTATTATCCCTTTGAAACAACCACACAAACTGGAAGAGATGAATTTAGAAGATTTATTGACAGCATTCCAACAGGTTATTATGTGGCTATGTTTTCGCGATATGCAAGTGGAATTCAAGATTGGGATGCAGCAACTTTAAATAGCTTAAATACATTTGGAATTTCAAAAATAAATAAAATAAAAAGCAACAATACAGCATGGGCTTTTATAAGTAAAAAAGGTGCTGAAAATGGTTTTGCAGTGGAAGACTCTGTGAATAATGATTCATTGGCAATATTGATTGATTTGGCATTACCTAACTTAGAAGACAATAAAATTTTGGTGATTAATAAAGCCTTAGTAACCAAGTGGTATAAAGGTAGTTTAACATCTAAGGCCCTTGGTCCGGCTAAAATTTGGAGTCAATTAAACTTTGATTTTAAGGAAAGTGATATTTCTCCAAACAGCAAGTTTCATTTATCAGTTATTGGTGTAAAAACAACGGGAGAGGATTCTTTGATTTATAAAAATATAACTAGTTCAGGCTATGATTTAAGTGCTATTAATGCCAATAGATTTCCTTATTTAAAGTTACAAATTAATATGGAAGATAGTGCTAAAAGAACTCCCCAACAATTTGGATTTTGGCAATTGATTGCATCACCAATTGCAGAGGCTAAATTAGCGCCAAACATTGCTTTTAGCATTAAAAACAATCCAATTGACGAAGGCGATAGTTTGCAAATAGAACTTGGAATTGAAAATATAAGTGCTGTGTTTTATGATTCCAGTAATTTAAATATTAAAATATTAGATGATGCAAGAATTGTA
The DNA here is from genome assembly GCA_947453415.1 of Bacteroidota bacterium. Lineage (GTDB taxonomy): Bacteria > Bacteroidota > Bacteroidia > UKL13-3 > UKL13-3 > JAAFJM01. The sequence goes on from CANGGG010000019.1 coordinate 17,081, forward strand.
AAATACGAATCAAATATTACGGTAAAACCTATGCTTGCTTTTAGTAATTTAAAAGTGCTAACTAAGCTTCCAACATTGGGTTTGCAAGCCAATAATCAATTACAGTTTTCATTAAACAACAACCGTAAAATAAATGAGTTAACATATATCAATAATTATATTGCTAATAATTTTTTAGTTAAAAACGATAAAAGTAATCCTTATATTGATGTAACATTTGATGGTGTAAAAATCATGAATGGAGACATTGTTTCAGCTACTCCAATTATCAATATAACTTCGGCAGATAACAATAAATACATTTTACAAAAAGACACTGTTTTATTCAATGTGATGATTCGAAAACCGAATAATTTTGATTATGAAAGAGTAAATTTAAATTCCAATGAAATTCAATTTATTCCCGCTACTGATCATAACAATAAAGCATCTATTTTATACAAACCAACTCAATTAGAAGATGGAAAATATGCCATTAAAATTCAAGCTACAGATGCTGTTGGAAACAAAGCTGGAAACAATGAATATGAAGTGGAATTTACTATAATCAATAAATCGAGCATCAGTAATTTTTATCCATATCCAAATCCCGGAACCACCAATATTCGCTTTGTGTTTACACTTACAGGAAGTAAAACTCCCGATGATTTATTGATTAGGATAATGACTATTTCGGGTAAAGTAGTGAGGGAAATTACCAAACAAGAATTTGGAAATATTAAATTCGGAAATAATATCAGTGAATATGCCTGGGATGGAAATGACATGTATGGCGATAGATTGGCAAATGGTGTTTATTTATACCAAGTTTTTACCCGTATTAATCAAATGAATATTGAAAATACAAAGTCGGTAAATACGGATAAATTTTTTACAGAAGGCGTTGGTAAAATTTACTTAATGCGATAAGATTTATCGAAAACAAACAGCCAAATAATAGCAATGATACCTGCAAAAATGGTATATATAGTTTGGAATCCATGAATAATAAAAGCCAATCCTAAGGCAGTTTCTTTGTCAATATTCATGGTGGTTAGTGCATACGCAACCGCCAAGTGATAAGCTCCAACGGCACCGCCAGGTAATGGCAACGATCGGGCTATTACACCAACAATCATAATTTGAAAAGATTGTAAAAATGATAAACTTGCGGTTTGTTCAAAAACAAAAAACCATAAATATGTCATCAAAAAATAACTTATCCAAATGAATAATGTATGTGCTAAAAATTGAATATTTGATAGCAATACAAACATCATTTTTATATTATTTAAAAAGGTAATGAACCAGTTATTATGATGCTTGTATTTTCTGTAAAAATATATCATAGCCAGTAACCCCAATATTCCAATGGCAACTATTACCCAAATTTTTAATCCTTTTAAAAATTTTTCAGGTTCAATCCAACTTAATATCAAATATTTTTTTGTTAATATTTCTATTATAAATAGTAATAATAGGAGTAATAACAAGCTAAGGGAATCTATAATTCTTTCAAAAAATATGCTTGAAATACTTTTATGAAGCGATAATCCATTTGTTTTTTTTAGTACAGCACATTTCACCACCTCACCGCCTCTTGGAAATATAAAACTAACCAAATAACCTAATGCTACAGCTGAAAAGTTATTCATGAAATTTATTTTTTCATCAACTTTAGTTAATATTATTTGCCAACGTAGTATTCTAGCAATGTAAACCAATACTGAAACCAAAAACACCCAGAAGGCCATCCAATAATTTCCTTTAATAAGAATGTTATAAAAGGAATTTACATCTATTTTATTAAAGCAATATTTTACCAACCAAACACTGGCAATAATGAATAATAGGTATTGAATAACTACAAATACTTTTGATTTAAACATACTTATTTAACTTGATAAACAAATAATTTATTGTCGAAATTAGCAGTTATTATAAAATAGTTTTCATCGTTCATTAAATGCCCAAATGTATAGTAGTAATTTGCTTTTAAAGGGAATTTATCAATGAGTTTGTTTTCTTTGTTTTCAAAATAAAGTAAACCTTGTAAACTGTCTAAATAACTAAAATGGATCATTCCATTTTTATAAATCAAATCAAATTGATAATTGAAGGTATCGCTAAAATTTTTCGAAAAGTATAAAGCTCCAATATTATTATATACAGCTGTATTTTGACCATTTTTTGTGATAAAATACAATGAATTATTTAACAAAATACTTTGAACAGGAATAGTTTTGATGTTATTAATTATATTGTCTTTAATTGGCAACTGAGTATGGTATTCCTTTACTTTAAATTGATTAGTAGAATCCATATAATAAAATCGTATACAATTAGTATCTATTATTTCATGATTCATATATTTATAAATCATATTGCTATCAAAACTAAAATTTGAATATGTTTTTCCATTTGTTTGATAAAAATTCAGTTTACCTTTTTGATTAATGGAATAGGTAATCAATTCATTTCTGAAATTAAATGATTGTATGTTTTGAATAGGATTTGGGTAATAATTTTTAGGATTCCAACCATTTTGTAATCGTGCTTGTATATTATAACACCAAATTTTATAGTATTTGCCTACGGCAAAAATTTGATAATTTTTATCGTTTAAGTAATCAGATACTTGAATAGGATAAGCCGTTCCTGTAGGAATCCAAATTGGATATCCTTGTAATATTTTTCCTGTTTCATCTAATAAATAAATTTGAGTATTTGTATTAAATAAATATTGTGTTTTACCATTATTAAAAGCATCTACTTGGTTTACATTTCCAATTATTTTACCGTAAACAGGAATTTTGAACAGAATTTTACTTTCATTATTTATCAAATAAACTTGATGTTTTAAGTCTTGAACTATTATTGCATTTTGATTGGTACTTGAATTAAACACAATTTGAGGTTTCATATTTAAAGTAGTATCAAGGTCTAATTCCCATAATAATTCAGTGTTATTATTTGCATTTATATTGAAACTTATTTGAACATTGGTTAAGTAGTTTTTGTTATTAGTTGCACTCATTTGCATACTTATAAACCTTGTTTTTTTTATGTAACCAATATTTGATTTGTATGACTCTAAAAGCGCTGGATTTATTAACTGTTCTCCTTGAACTGCTAAATTATTATTGTTCATAAATAGTTCCATATTTGAATTGCCTTTTAGCTCCGTTTCATGATTGATATAATCAACATTTTTACTTAATAAAAAACCATTAACCTGTTGGTTATAAAAACTATTTAAGGTAATATTATTATTACAAATCAAAAGGTAATCATTAAATACTAATGCGTAATTAGCTTGTATTCCCATGAATATATTTCCCCATGTAAAATCAAAATAATTTTGAAGGTTTATTTTATATAAATCAGGAGTTTTTAACATGAAAGTATCCACTCCAACGCTATCATTTATTGAAATAATTTTCAACTGATTAATTAAATTAGTTTTATTTTTCAATTTTATAACAAGTACCTCACAACTATCAAAACTTAATTGAGGATTGCTTAAATTTACTTGCGCTATTTCGTTTCCAAAATTTTCGGTAATTTGTGAATATAAATTCACATTTTCTTTTGCTTTATTGATGCTGTCTCTAATATTATTTCTTATATCAATTTTATTAACAGTATAAAATTCTTTCAAGTTTTGATAAAACATTTTTTCATCACTGAAATTAATTCCAAAGAAATAACTGGTGTTATTTGGAAGTATTTTTTTAAAAGTTTGCTCTTGCGCAGTCATATTATTAAAGCAATCAAAATACTGAAATTGAACTTCATCGGTAATACTAACACCTTTTAATTGTATGCTATTATTTGTAGTATTTACACCAAAAGCCGACCAACTAGCCATGTTTGAAATGTTTTCAAGAGACTTCATTTTTGATAAATCAATGAATGAATTTAAAAATAGTGGTATGTTTTTATAGTTTACATATAAATTATAGTTTCCTAAACTTTTCACAAAACTTAGTTTATCCAAATTTGAAATTTTATATACATTTTCATTTTCAATATTTGATAAAGTTTCTTCAATTAACTGACCATTTGTTGAAATTGCAAAAATTTTATTTTTATATGCAATGCTAAATTTTTTTTGAGTTTTAAAATCTATAAAATCATAAATAATATTGTTTTCAAATTTGCGCTTGCTAAGCATCAATCTGTTTTTGTTTGATTCATATATCCATTTGCTAATATCTTTAATTTCAAATTTTTTCTTTGTTTCAATTAAAACCAATTCGTCTATCGATTTATTGCCAAAAGCATGAAAAGAAACAACCATGTTTTCATTATCTTTCCATTCTTTTAAATTACTTTCAAAATCAAGTAAGCTATCCAAAAATTTTAAGTTATTATTTGCTTCTCCAATGCTTTTGTTATTGGTTAATTGCTGCCAAAAAAGCTGTTGATTTAATAATTTAAATTGATGATTTATACTATTGATTTCCAGTGCTAAAACTGTATTTTGTGGCAGCACATTGATGGCATGAATTGATTTTGTATTTATTTTAGAATAATAAAAAACAACCAAAAAAACCATCGTTAATATAGCTGTTACAATAATGCCTGTTAGGAAATTTCTCTTCATAAATTATTAATTGAACAAAAATAATTTGTATTTAAAATATAATTGATGTTATTTGTTCACATATTAAATAAATTAAAACCAATATGGATAAGAACAACAACATATATGTAAAAACCGGATTTGGTATTTCAGCCATATGTGTTTTTATGGGTGCTTTTGCCAGTCATGTTTTAAAAGAAATGATTGAACCTGCAGATATTGTTACATTCGATACTGGTACAAAATATATGTTTTACCATGCCATGGCAATTTCATTTATTTCATTATCACACCGAAAATTTCATCAAAACATTATAGATTTAACCATGTTTTTGTTTTTAGGTGGCATTGTTTTTTTTACAGGAAGTCTTTATTTGTTAGCTACTCGCACTATTTGGGGCGATGAAAGTTATATTTGGTTAGGTGCACTTACTCCAATTGGCGGTGTTTTATTTATTGCAGCTTGGGTCTTATTAATTTCAAAAGGTTTTATAAAAGCAGGCGATGAAAAAAGCACTGGTTTAATTGAAAAAAAGAAACATAAGCATAGAAAATCAAGAAGTAAAACCAGTTCATTTGAAAGTAATATTTCTGAAGCAACAATTGCCAATTAACCTTTATAAAAATGAAGACAATCATTTTAATGCGCCACTCAAAAGCAGAACATGGCGATTTTGAAATTTCTGATTTTGATAGAAAATTAACAGAAAAAGGTAAGTTGGATGCTGATATTGCAGCAAAAACACTCATAAAAAAAGTTAAAAAGATTGATTTAATTGTTACAAGTTCGGCTAAAAGAACTTTGAAAACAGCCAAAATTATTGCTGAAAATTTTAACATTGATAAAAATAAAATCCAGTCTATTAATGAAATTTATGAAGCAAATGCAGAGGCTTATGTTCATGTAATAAGAAGTTTAAACGATGAAAAAGTAAAAACAGTAATCATTGTTGGACATAATCCTACCATTGGTGCCATGGCTGCTATGATGAGTGGAAATGAAATTATTGAATTTAAACCAAGCTCATTTGCTGTGTTTAACTTATCCATTGAAACATGGAAAATATTTAGAATAGTAAAAGCTGAAAATGTATTAAGCCACACACCCTAACTATTAATTTCATTGATATGAATACTTCTTTTGTTTGCATTAATTGAAATAAATAAGTTGAATGTTTTTTCATTCAATAATATTTCATCAATCATATTTGGCCATTCAATTAAACAAATATTTCCGCTATCAAAATATTCTTCAATTCCTATGTCGTATGCTTCATTGATTGATTTTATTCTGTAAAAGTCAAAATGATAAATAGTTTTGCCATTTTGGGTTTTATATTCATTCACCAACGAAAAAGTTGGACTACTAACTTCGTCAATTATACCCAGGTTTTTACAGATAGATTTTATCAAAGTGGTTTTTCCAGCACCCATTTCACCATTAAAAGTCCATATTTTATAATCTTTTGCTAAATCAATTATTTGAGCTGAAACCGCTGGTATATTGGCTATTTGGTAGTTTTTGAACACTGACATTTAGAAATTTTTATCATCAAAAATAAATATAATTGGTTTCATTGCTTACTTTTATTGAAATTCGCACATAATTATTTAAAACCTACTATGTTAAATATTGTATTATTTGGCCCTCCGGGTGCAGGAAAAGGAACACAATCTGAGAAATTAATTGCTAAATATAATTTAGTTCACTTGTCAACAGGCGATATATTCAGAGCAAATATTAAAGGCGAAACTGAATTGGGTAAATTAGCTCAAAGTTTTATGAATGAAGGCAAACTAGTTCCTGATGAAGTAACTATAAATATGTTAGCATCTGAATTAGAAAAAGCACCTAATGCAAAAGGTTTTATTTTTGACGGTTTTCCTCGTACACAAGCGCAAGCTGCGGCTTTAGATGCTTTATTGCAAAGCAAAAAAACTGCTATTACTTCTATGTTAGCGTTAGAAGTAGAAGAAGAAGAATTGAAAAAACGTTTACTTCTAAGAGGAAAAGATAGCGGTAGAGCAGATGATCAAAATCCGGAAATTATTCAAAATAGAATAGACGAATACAACAACAAAACCATGCCTGTTAAGGATTTTTATGCTGCTCAAAATAAGTATAGAGGTATTAATGGATTAGGAGAAATAGAAGAAATTTTTGCATTATTATGCAATGAAATAGCCGTTTCAACTAAATAAATTCGAATTTCTAAATTCGAAAAATAAAATCAATCTTTACAAAAAAAATACAACTTTGTAATTTTTGTAATTTAAAAATTTTTCAATAAACAAAAACATGTCAGATTCAAATTTTGTAGATTACGTAAAAATATGTTGCCGAAGTGGCAAAGGGGGGAAGGGAGCAATGCATTTTATGCGTGATAAACATACAGCAAAAGGTGGACCTGATGGCGGTGATGGCGGACGTGGAGGAAATATTATTCTGAGAGGAAGCACCAATGCTTGGACTTTAATTCATTTAAAATACCGTAAGCACGTAATTGCGGAGCCAGGTGGAAATGGTGATGCAGGTTTAAGAAGTGGCGCACAAGGTAAAGATGAATACATAGAAGTGCCACTTGGAACTGTAGCTAAAGATGTAGAAACAAACGAAGTTTTAGCCGAAATTACTGAAGCCGGACAAGAATTTGTAATTTTAAAAGGTGGAAGAGGCGGATTGGGAAATCATCATTTTAAAAACTCGGTGAACCAAAATCCAAGATATGCCCAACCAGGTGAAGACGGTAAAGAAGAATGGAAAGTTTTAGAGTTAAAAGTTTTAGCTGATATTGGTTTAGTTGGATTTCCAAATGCGGGTAAGTCTACTTTATTGTCTGTTATTTCAGCTGCAAAACCCGAAATTGCTGATTATCCTTTTACTACTTTAGTTCCTAATTTAGGAATAGTAAAATACCATGAATACCAAAGTTTTGTGGTAGCCGATATTCCAGGAATTATTGAAGGTGCGCATGAAGGCAAAGGTTTAGGAACTCGTTTCCTTCGCCATATTGAACGAAATGCAACTTTGCTTTTTATGGTTCCTGCTACCAGTGAAGATATTAAAGGTGAGTACAAAATATTGCTCAATGAACTTAAACAATACAACAAAGAGCTAACTGATAAAAAGCGTTTGTTGGCCATTACCAAGTGCGATTTGGTAAGTCCTGAAGAATTAAAAGCAATCAAAAAATCATTGCCAAAAGTGCCAAGTATATTTATTAGTTCTGCTTCAAACTTTCATATTGACGAACTAAAAGATAAACTTTGGAACATGATTAATGAGGATTAGTTGTCAGTTGATAGTTGTCGGTTGATAGGAAAAATCCGTTACATATGTAACGGATTTTTTTGTTATTTAATTTTCAAATCAATTTTGAAAATATTAATAATAAAATTGTAATTTTGGGTTTTAATATTTTGATTTATGAATGAGTTAAATATACAAAATGCAAAACTTGAATTAATTCAATGGCTTTCCACCATTGATGACTCTAGATTAATTGAGAAAATATTGGATTTACGAAAAGATGAAAGCAAAGATTGGTGGAGTTCAATTTCAGAAAATGAAAAAAAATCAATTGAACGTGGAATTGAAGATGCTGAGTTAGGTAAACTAAATTCACATTCAAAAGCAAGAATGCTGTATGAAAAATGGTTATAATATCTTTTGGACTGATTTTGCCTTAAAAGAGTTAGAAAATACAATCGAATACATTGAGCAAAATTGGTCAGAAAAAGAAATTAAAAATCTTGCAGAAAAACTAGAGGAAACTTTAAATTTGATATCTAAAAATCCAGATATATTCCAAGTATCTGAATTTAAAAAAGATGTTAGAAGAGTTGTTGTTTTAAAATTCAATACAATATATTATAGATTAAATAATAATCAAATAGAAATTCTTTCGTTTTTCTCAAATCGTCAGGACCCAAAAAAAATAAAATTATAAAATAAAATAATAGTAACCTGATATCCTAAAAAATCTTCCCCGGATTCAAAATCAAATTTGGATCAAAGGCCAGTTTGATTTGGCGCATTAGGTTCAGGTGGTTTTCGGAAAACATAATGGGCATAAACTTTTTTTGAACATAGCCAATGCCATGTTCGCCACTAATGGTTCCACCTAATTTTTTACACAATTCAAATATTTCAACAATGCCAGGATCAATATTATTGTTCCAATATTCATCAGTCAAATCGTCTTTTAAAATGTTTACATGTAAGTTTCCATCGCCTGCATGACCGTAACAGATTGTTCTGAATTTATATTTTTCACCAATTTCCTTTACCCCTTTAAATAACAAAGGCAATTCAGCTCTTGGAACTACGGTATCTTCTTCTTTATACGTGTTGTTATGCTTGGTGGCTTCGCCAATACTTCTGCGTAATTTCCAAAAATATTCTTTCTGTTCTGAGCTTTCAGCAAATAAAACTTCCGCACTTTCATGTGCATAAAGTACATTGCTTATGGCTTCACATTCCATCATCATCACATCCATATTATTGCCATCTACTTCTATTAATAAATAAGCACCAACCGAATCTGGAATTTCAAAATTGATATTTAACAAAGCAGCCGAAAGTTTGAATCCATCGGGTTCTACAAACTCACAAACTGACGGATTACAGCCTGCCCTAAAAATGGCACCTACCACTTCGCAAGCATTTTCGGGCGAGTTAAATGGTGCTAACATCAGTAAAGTTTGAGTTGGATATGGAATTAATTTTAAAACCATTTTAGTAATAATTCCCAAAGTTCCTTCACTGCCAATCATTAAATGTGTAAGGTTATAACCTGTTGAATATTTTAAGGTATTAGCACCTGTCCAAATAATTTCACCATTAACCAAAACCACTTGAATATTTAAAACATAATCGCGGGTAGTGCCATACTTTAAAGCCCTTGGACCACCGCTGCTGTGCGCTAAGTTTCCACCCAAAAAACAACTTCCTTTACTGGCAGGATCGGGCGGATAAAACAAACCTTTTTCAATAACTGCTTGTTGAAATGCCTCATTAATTACACCTGGTTCAACCGTAGCTTGAAAATTTCTCTCATCAATATTGATAATTTTATTGAAGCGTTCCATGGCTATAATTACGCCACCATGAACTGCCAATGCACCTCCACTTAATCCAGTTCCTGCACCTCTGGGAGTAACAATAATATGTTGCTCATTGCAATATTTTAAAATAGCGGAAACTTCTAATTCATTGCTTGGTTTAATAACCACATCGGGCATAAAACTGAGGTCCTCGGTATAATCGTGGGTGTAATTTTGCTTGTCTTCATTTTGAACTAAAACAAAGTTTTTGCCAACTATACTTTCAAAAAATTGAATGTCTGTTTGATTGATTGTTTTATATTGCATTTATTGATTGCTATGAATTGTTGTCCCGACATATCGGGAGTTGAATTGTTAAATTGTTGTTTTATTTAGTTTCCTATTGTATATTATCATTGCCAGAGGCCAGGAGCTAGAAGCCAGAAGCCTACTTATTTATTTGTAATATTCTAATGGGCGCTTTAGCAGGCACCAAACCTGCTTTTAAAATAATGCGTTGACCTTGGTCACCAATAATATAATTGATAAAATCATTACCCAAAGTTAAACTCGCTTGTCTGCCTATTACAAATATTTCTCTACAAAAAGGATATTGCCTAATGGCAACATTGGCCTGAATGGGTTTATAGGTTAAGGATTCATAAGTAATTTTTCTTGGAATTACTTCCACCACTTTTATTCGATTCAAAAAGCCTTTCATTTTACTATCGTCCTTATCGCTTATCCAGTTTAGGCCAATAATACCAATGGCATTTTTGTTTTTTTCTACATAATCTATCACTTCCGGATTGGTATTTACCGCAAAACAATGTTTGGCTAAATCTTTTCCATTCAATAAAGAATCTTTAAAATATTGCGTAGCACCCGAACCCGGGTTATCAAAAACTACTTGCAATTTACCGAGTTTATTTTTACTGAAAATTTGACTCCAATCAGTAGCTGTTCCATCCATTAATTGTTTAATTTGATTGACAGTAAAAATGGTATCAGTATTTTCCTTATTTACTATAAATGCCAAGGCATCAATGGCGATTTTTATTTGCGAAAATTTGTATTGTTCTTGGTCAATGGCTACTTGTTCAGCAGCAGTTGCCCTGCGAGGAATAATGGCTAACTTACAGCTGTCGGCAAGCATTAGGCGCATGGCCTCAGCTGGATTAGTGTAAATAAAATCTATTTTTTTTTGATCGTTGATGGATTCAAAAACCATTTCTTCGGCTTCTATCACAGGGCGTAAACTTTCATCTACCGCTACACTAATTCTGTTGTTATCTTCTACCGCTTTTTTGGGTTCGTTGTCATTGCCACAGGCAAAAAAAACAAAGCTTGTAAAAGCTAAAATGATGCTATATTTCATGAGTTGATTGATTAAATGATTACAAGATTACAAAGTTATATTATTGAATGATAAAATATAGTTGGTTTTTATTAATTTATTTCTTGAAAGTTTACTTCTTGAAACACTGTTTTTAAATTATTTCACTTACGCCTTCTAAGATTTATATTTTATAATTAAAACTATCAACTGACAACTATCAACTAACAACTAAACTACTGTTCCATATACAAGTTAATATCGTCTATAATTTTAAGGCTAATGGTTTCGTAAGTTTTATCGGCTAGTGTTTGTTGGCTGGCTAAACTTCGGTTCAATTCATCAAACTTATCAGTCCATTCTTTGGGTGCAATTGGCATGAAGTTTCCTGCTGGTAAACTAGGGTACAAATTGTCTTTATTACCATCAAATCGGGCGTAAACATGGACATCAAATGCTTCATCGCTAAAAACTTCCGATGAAACAATTTGTCCGCTTTGAACCGATACCAATTGGTAAGAAACCTTGGCAGTTACTTTTCTGTATTGTTTTGTTTCTTTGTAATTTACTTTTTTAAATTTTATCACCGATTGCGCATCGCCTGTTTCATTCACTACTCGTTGGCTAAACGATTCGTATGCTGTTTCAATAGAGGTAGTTGGCTTCATTTCGTCAAAAATTACTTCATTAACATCTATCAATAAAAAATACTTAGCACCAATTAATTTACCTGCTCTACTAGCCGTTTCAGCATCAGTAATTCCAGCAATTTCAAATGTTTTTTCTTTCAATAAATTTTCTAAATTATTTCGATCTAATATTTTCAAAAAAGGGTTCTTTGAATTGCCTAATTTATCTAACAATAACTGGTAAAATGAACTGTCTTCTTGATTAGTAAATTTTTTTTTACTCACCAAAATAGCGGCAATGGGCAAACTTGCTTTTTGTAAGGATTCATTCAATAACTGCACAGTTTGCTTATAAGTTTTGTCAAAACTAGCTACTTGGTTAAAAACTTTGTAGGCAGATTTGTAATTTTTTACCTCCATGTATTTTACACCTTGATTGTATAAAGGTTCCACCACACTTTGAATACGTAACACAGACACCTTTTTATAACTGCTGTCAAATTCTAAAATTCTATCAAAAGCTAATTCTGCTTTATCAAATTTGTTTTCCTTTATTAGGCCAAGGCCAATGTCGTATTGTTTGCCAATAAATTCTTGCTTAGTTTCCTCGTAAAGTTGGTCGTAAAGTGTTTGCCAATTCAGGTCAATGTCAATGTTTTTTAATTGATTGAAATATTCTTTACAGTAATTATATTGCCTTAAAGCATCTTCATTATCACCCGAAACCACATGTTTGGCAAAAGCGCTGAACTTTGCGTCAAGCACCATTTGTGCACTCTTTTGTAAGCCCAATTTAGCTTTAGTGTTTTTGGGATTGATAAAAAATGCGCTATAATAATTATCGGCAGCATCGCTGTAATTACCTTCTGTTGCTTGTTTATCGGCAATTTGAACAAACTTTAACGAGCTGTCGCAAGCCATTAGTTGAAGTAGGAACAGAAATAATAAAAGTTTTTTCATGTGTTATATTCCACCAAAAATAGATTAAACATTATCATATCAAAAAAATACTTTTTAAATGGCTAAATAATTTGATAGAATAATTAATTTTGAAACGGATGGATAACACAAATCAAACTGGAATAAATATTAACAAATTCATTAGCGATACTGGCATGTGTTCGAGGCGAGTGGCTGAAAAATACATTGTAGAGGAACGTGTAACTATTAATAATAATGTTGCCAAGCTTGGCAATAGGGTAAATCCTGGTGATGTGGTTAGGGTAGATGGTGAAAAGCTAAAAACTGTTGCCAACGATATTTACATTGTGTTTAACAAACCAGTTGGCATTATTTGCACTACAGAATTGAAAATAAAAAACAATATCATTCAATACATCAATCATCCCAAACGCATGTTTCCCATTGGCCGTCTAGACAAGGAAAGTGAAGGATTGATTTTTTTGACCAACGATGGAAACATTGTAAATAAAATACTGAGAGCAGGCAATAACCACGAGAAAGAATACATAGTTACTGTTGATAAACCCATTAACGAAAAGTTTATTGAACGCATGAGCAATGGCATTCCAATGCTTGGAACTGTTACACACAAATGCCAGGTAGAAATGCTAAGTACTTTTGTTTTCAAAATTATTTTAACCCAAGGTTTGAACCGACAAATACGCAGAATGTGTAGCTTTTGTGGTTATGAAGTGCGAAAACTAAAACGAGTAAGAATCATGAATATTGGTCTTAAAAACTTAAAGTTGGGCGAATGGCGTGATTTCACTGCACAAGAGTTAGATGGCATTCTGAAAATGGTTGCCACTTCGAGCAAAACCACAGAAAAGTTTAACGTGGACGATTATGAAGACTAAAGAAATTTTGGATGTATGATTTTTGAATGGGGAGTTGGGCACTGGGAAATGAGAGATGGGATGTGAGTATATTGCAAACACCAACAAACGTAATGCTTTAAGCATCAGTTGGTAAACTGACACAGTCTTCTTACCTTGTAAACTAGATTGGAAATTTTAGATATTGAGTTTGATTTCTAAAATCTCAATTCTCAATTCTACACTGACAATTTTTCCAAAACTTAATTGTGATAGTGTTTAAAATTCTGCTAAAAATGGATATCTAAAATAGTTTTTTTACTAATTAATTTCTTCACTTAGAACAGAAATAACATTATCTAACGAATCTTTAATTATAAAATTATCTTTGAATCTTTTTGTTCTAATTGAAGGAATATATTCCTTTAAATCAATATAATTACTCCAAAAAATATCTTTTCTTTTTTTGACTTTGTAAGTCAAAATATCTATTATACTAGCATGTCTTTCTTCTTCTTCAGAGATTTGAATAAACCCTACTCTAAGTTTACTTCTATCTTGAAAATACCATAATTCAGTTGGATCAAGTATCCATAAATAAATATCCATTTTTTGATTTTTACTTAAACAATATAAATTCCATGAATTATAATCACAAATAATGTTAGGAATTTTTATATTAGGCTCAAAGTCAAGCATATAAATATAAGAACAATAAAATAAATAAAATTTAAAAGAATCAGCTGAAAGATTTTTTATAGTAGTTTTTAACAAAAACCCATTATTTGAATCAGTTTGATATTTGTTGTTGCCAAAATATATTTTACCGCTTTTTGCAATTTCTAAACTCACTTCGATATTAACCTTCGATGTATCACTTTGAGAGTTTTGTGCGATTACTTTTTGCTCAACCTGCTTAACACAAGAAACCATGATTGCAAAAGCAATAAAAAAGACGAAGATTTGTTTTGATTTCATTGGTAAAGTCTTTTATAAATTTTTTCCTCAAAATCATTTCTATATTCCTGATAATTGAAACTTAAGTCATATCTGTAATAATTTTGTGCTTCATTTCCTATCGAATCATAAAAGAAAATATTTTCGTTACAAAAATGATAACTTGGAATAGTAGAGTTTAAATTTACAAAATTACTCCAGTAAACTTGTTGTTTTTCTTTACTTAAAGTAATCAATTTGTTGTTAACTTTTATCCTTTTTAAACGGTAGCCAATTCTGATATTTTGTAAATTATTCAAATACCAAAATTGATGAGGATTTCTTATAGTTGTTTGGAAAATTGCTTTTTCATTTTTTAATAAAAAACCAATTGGAAAACTAAATTCATCACTTACGATTCTTTTGTTGTAATTTTCAATTATTGGCGGATAAAAATCAAATAATTCATCAATATAAACTTGATTGAAAGATATAGTAAAACTATCATTTGATAAATTAGTGACAGTAATTGCAACTACATAAATTGGATTGTTTTCGAAATCTTTATCTTTCTTCAAAATCTCCAACTTCACATCAAGATTATAAGTTAATGTATCTTTCTTTGTTGGAACTACAACTTTTTGCTCAATCTGCTTACCGCAAGAAACCATGATTGCAAAAGCAATAAATAAGATAAAGATTTGTTTTGATTTCATGTGGTTTGGCTTGCTAATAAACGAATATTTGATTGATTTATTACAACCCTTATTCCACCAACAATTGCATCAAATTTACATCAAGTACTTTATTGAATTTTACACCTACTTGTTTTAAAACGCCTACCATAAAAAAGCCAAAATGCTCATGAAGTTTAATGCTAATATCATTGCCTTCGGTAATGCGTGCCAATACCGCTTTTACACCATTTTTTATTCCTTGCTGTAAGCAATATTCCATTAAAGGTTTACTTAGTTTTTGTCCTTTAAAATTAGGGTGCAAATAAATGCTAAACTCTGCTGTTCTATCATATGCCGTTCGGTCGCTGTAACGAGTTAAACTTGCCCATCCCGCTATTTCATTATTTATTTCGCAAACTACCACACAGTATTTTTCATCATGGTGATTGAACCAAATTTGCATGTCGGCAAGGGTTTTATTTTCTATGTCAAAAGTAGCTGTTGAATTTATAACAGCATCGTTATAAATAGCAGTTATTGCAGGTAAATCATTGGTATTTGCAGCGCGTAAAATCATATTTGTTATTTATTCAGCATGGTCAAAAACTTGATTGGCTAAAAGCAATGAATTGGTAAATTCAGTTTCATTTAAACCAGTTTCCAAATTCAAGTTGTTAAAGTAAGAAAACATATTTTCAGTAGGCATATTTCCTGTTAAATCATCAGTTGCCATTGGGCAACCACCAAAACCTTTCATGGCGCCATCAAAACGTTTGCAACCATTTTTATAAGCAGCCTCTATTTTTTCTTGCCAAGTATTTGGCGTGGTATGCAAATGCGCACCAAATTCAATATTAGGAAAAGTTGGAATTAAATGTTTGAATAAATATGCTATCGTTTCTGGATTGGCAATGCCAATGGTATCGCTCAATGAAATAATTTTGATACCTAATTGATCCATTTCTTTTACCCATTTTTCAACTATTTCAGTGTTCCAATCATCGCCATAAGGATTTCCAAAACCCATAGAAATATACACTACTAATTCTTTATGATTGCTTATGCAAAGCTGTTGAATGGCTTTTACAGTTTCCAAACTTTCAGCTATGCTGCTGTTGGTATTTCGTTGCTGAAAAGTTTCACTGATTGAAAATGGAAAACCTAAATAAGTTATTTCAGGATATTGAACAGCCATTTCAGCTCCTTTTAAATTGGCAATAATGGCTAACAATTTGGTATTAGTTTGCGCTAAATTTAAACCCGCCAAAACTTCTTTGGTATCTGCCATTTGAGGAATGGCTTTTGGCGATACAAAACTTCCAAAATCTAGGGTATCAAATCCTACTTTTAACAGCTGATTGATATAATCAATTTTGGTTTGAGTAGGAATAAAATGGTGCAAGCCTTGCATGGCATCGCGCGGACATTCAATAATTTTTATAGCCATAATTTAATAGGTTGTATAAGGATAAAATGCATCTTCAAAATGCAAAATTTCTGTCTCTGTTTTATATTTAATAATGGCAATAATATCAAACCTGATTTCACAAGTTAATTGATTGCTTTCTTGGTATAATAAGGCCGCTTCCACCAATGTTTTTTGTTTGGCTTTACTCACTGCATTTTCAGGATTTACTAAATTACTATTCCTGGTTTTTACCTCTACTATTACCAAACAGTTTTGGTGCTTTGCAATGATATCGACTTCGGTTTTATTTTGTCTGAAATTTCGTTCTAAAATTTCAAAACCTTTATTTAACAAAAAGTCACAAGCCAATTGCTCTCCAATTTCACCTGTGACTTTATTGTTATTCTTCATTTTTTTTTAGTTTTTAGTACTTAGTTTTTAGTACTTAGTACTTAGTTCTTAGTTGTTTTTATCAATTATTGTCTATGGTCCATCGTCTATAGTCCATCAACTATCAACTGACAACTATCAACTATTTATTCATAAACTCAAGCACTTTATTCACCATGTTTTTTGATCCCATAATAATTGGAACACGTTGGTGAATTTTAGTTGGTTCAACATCTAATATGCGCATGGTACTTGTAGTTGCTAATCCTCCAGCTTGTTCCGCAATATAACTCATTGGAATTCCTTCGAACAATAAACGTAATTTACCATTTGGACTCTTTGCAGTAGGCGGATAAATAAACACACCACCTTTTAATAAATTGCGGTGAAAATCGGCCACCATTGAACCAATATAACGAGAAGTATAAGGCCTGTCGGTAGTTTTGTCTTCTTCTTTTACCCAAGTTAAATAATCTTTTATTCCTTGTGGAAATTCAGCAGCATTACCTTCATTGATGGAATAAATTTTACCATTGTCAGGCGATTTAATATTGGCATGACTTAAGCAAAATTCACCAATACTAGGATCTAAGGTAAAAGCATTTACACCATTTCCAGTACTAAATACCAACATGGTAGATGTGCCATATAGCACGTAACCAGCAGCTACTAATTTATTTCCAGCTTGCAATACATCGGCTTCAGTTGGTTCAGTACCCACTTCAGTTACTCTTTTGTAAATGGAGAAAATAGTTCCAATAGATACATTCACATCAATATTAGAAGAACCATCTAATGGGTCCATGCAAATTACATATTTTCCATTTTTTGAAAATGTTCCTTTTAAAGGAATAATTCCTTCATTTTCTTCACTTGCTATAACACATACTTCACCACCTTTGCTGAATGTAGCAATGAAAGTTTCGTTACCAATAATGTCTAATTTTTTTACATCTTCATCTTGCACATTTACACTTCCATGGTCACCTAAAATATTGGTTAAGCCAGCCTTATTTACCTCTCTACTTATAATTTTTGATGCAATTCCAATGTCGCGTAACAAGCGTGAAAGCTCTCCTTTTGCGTAAGGGAAATCTTGTTGTTTTTCTATAACAAATTGACCAAGGGTAGTAAAATTTTCCATAAATGTGCTTTAAATTTTAGCAATGATAATACAATCTAACTAAAATGTATTTAGGTTTGATTAAAAGCAGAAATTTTAAGTATGTTATACTTTCTTTTTTATAAATATGGTCACAGAAAATTAGTTCATTGCTCTATTTGGTAAATATTGTTTATTTTTTTATTTGAAATTAGTAACTGTTATTATTTTTATATTGCTTTGAAAAAAAAATCAATCATGATAACAGTTGTAATTATAGGAAGTGGAAATATAGCTCAAGCTATAATTAAAGCTTGTCAAAACACCGATATTGATATAGTTGGTATTTACAGTAGAAATCATGAAAAATTAGTTGAAATTGCAAAGCAAAACAACATCAATTATTTTGAAAATACCTCAGATATTCCAACTAACGCAGATTTATATTTACTTTGTGTAAATGACGATGCGATAGAAAACGTTTCAAATAACTTAGTTGTAAATGGTGGTTTGGTGGTACATTTTTCAGGGTTAAAAAATATAAATGAAATAGGAAAACAGGAGAATAAAGCAGTTTTTTGGCCCATTGAATCTATTCATGAAAATACTTTTACCAATTTTAAAAATACACCCATTTGTATAGAAGCAAATTCCGATGAAAATTACAGAATTATGGAGGCATTTGCTGACAGACTTTCAAATAAAGTTTTGTATATAAACAGTGAAAAACGCCAGTATTTTCATTTAGCAGCCACCATTACCAATAATTTTAGTAATCATTTAATTGCCTTGGCAAAAAATGAATTAGACCATCAAGGATTGGATTATCAAATTTTAAAACATTTATTAAGTAATGCTTTAAATAATTCCTTTAATTTTGAACCGCAAAAAACTCAAACCGGTCCAGCTTATAGAAACGATTTGAATACCATGCAAAAACATTTGGATTTAATTGAAAATAATCAATTAAAAACTTTGTATCAATTAATGAGTAAAAGTATATTTGAATTAAAACAGAACAGAAACAATGCGTAAAATATTTTTTATATTATTTATTCTTTTATCATGCTCAAGTTTTGCATCAAGGATTTTAGTTCCAATGGATGAAAACCAAAAAAACCATTTAAAAGCTTATGGAGTAGCTTTTTGGATTTTACAAAAAGACATTGAAGTAGATTGGCTTTTGAACTTTAAAGCGGGAAGTTTTATGTTTGGATATGAGCAAAGTTATGAACGCGAATTAAAAATTAGAGGTGTAAGTTATGAAGTAATTAGCGAAGCTCAGGTGAGTGAAATATTATTACAAATTGCCAAACCTGATGTAAATATGGAGTTAGTGAAATTATATAAAGCTCCTAAAATAGCAGTGTATTCCCCTAAAACCAAACAACCTTGGGACGATGCAGTTACCATGGTTTTAACGTATGCAGAAATACCTTATGAAGTAGTTTTTGACGATGAGGTTTTAGGCGAAAAATTATTGAAATACGATTGGCTTCATTTGCATCACGAAGATTTTACTGGTCAATATGGTAAGTTTTATGCACAGTTTGCTAATGCCGCTTGGTATCAAGCAGAGGTTAGAGAAAATGAAGCAGTGGCGGTAAAACATGGTTTTAAAAAAGTTTCTGAACTTAAATTAGCCGTTGCTAAAAAAATAAGAGATTTTACTTTAGGCGGTGGGTTTTTATTTGCCATGTGCAGTGCTACCGATACTTACGACATTGCTTTAAGTGCCGATGGTGTTGATATTTGTGAACAAATGTTTGATGGTGATCCTGCCGATCAAAATGCAAATAGTAAATTGGATTTTAGCCAAACCATTGCTTTCAAAGATTATAATTTAGTCATGAATCCTTTTGAATACGAGTATTCATACATTGACGCAAGTCCTGAAACTCGTCCAATTAATGAAAATAATGATGTTTTTAATTTGTTTGATTTTTCTGCTAAATGGGATTTAGTTCCAACCATGCTTTGTCAAAATCATACATCAACTATTAAAGGTTTTATGGGACAAACTACTGCTTTTAGAAAACAATTTATTAAAAGTGAAGTGCTTATTTTAGGGGAAAACAAACAGTTAAAAGAAGCAAGATATATTCATGGTAATTTAGGCAAAGGTACTTGGACTTTTTATGGCGGTCATGATCCTGAAGATTACCAACACATAGTAGGGGAGCCACCTACAGATTTAAACCTTCATCCTAATTCACCTGGTTATCGTTTAATATTAAACAATATTTTGTTTCCAAGTGCCAAGAAAAAGAAACTGAAAACCTAGTAGTTTTTATTTAAAAATAAATGTAATTAATACGAAAATGCAAATACTGCATTTACATCTTTTATTTCTATGATATTTACTCCATCGCTCACTTTACAGGTAAACAATACTTTTACTTTGATGGTTTTTTTACCAGGAACCATTTCTTTGTAACTGCTCACTTCATTTACATAAAATCCTGTAAATTGTTCAATATTTCTAGAAGAATATTTTGTTCCATTAGGACTGGTATAATCAACAATTATTTTATTAAATTGTAATGTATCCCTTACAGGAACAATGCTGTAGGAGAAGTTTGCGCTGCAATCAGTGTTAGCAGCAGTTGCCAAGTTTTTACTTACTATAATTGTATCGTTGGTAGCTTTATTAATGGCTAGTAAATCTACTTTGTAAACACCTTCGTTTGAAATAGCGGGTAGTTCGAAAAATTTTCCCTTAGGATTTGAATTGGTTTGATTTAAATACTGCCATACAAAACGATGGGTGTTTGAATCGGCATTTAGCACTTCACACCTAAATACATTGTTGCCAATATTGGTGTATTTATAATCAATGTAAGCATTCAAATTATTTGGATTGATATAGATAGGATTTTCGATTTTTGAAGTGCAGTTTGCATCTTTAAAATTAGCCGAAAGTTTAATATTTTTCATTCCTTCACTATTAAATACAAATTCAGGATTGGCAAATAAGTTTCCAAAACCACCACCAAAATCCCATTTGTAATCTACGTTTCCAATACCTACTGATTCGTTTTTGAAAATAACTTTATAACCAGAAGGAGGTAATACATCTTTGTAAAAACTATACCAAGTATTTACTTTAAAAACAGAATCAACTTGCCAATTTGTGGAATTACCTATTTCATAATTTCTGAACGTAATACTTAATTTTTCATTACATGAATTACAGTTTTTAACCAATGAACCAGTGTATTGTTTAATGTTTAAAGTGTCATATTCGTCATTGGTTTCCATGATAAAATTGTTGTTTCCAGCTTCCATTACAAAAGCATTGTTGTTAATATTACCAGTGGCATAAAAAACCGCATTTCCAATATAGGTTTTAGGTTCTTCTTTGGTATTACAAGAAACCATAAATGCCAAACTAACTATAAGAATTTTTATTGTTAAACGCATATTTTTTATTTAATAATATATTGTAAACCCAATTTAAAACCGCTGTTATTATCTACTTTATTGTTTAATAAAACTTGGTTATTAGTGATGTCATTTAATCCAAAAACATAAGAAGCATTTACAGCCAAATGTTTGGCAAATCTGTTTTGATAATTAAAGGTGAATTGCCAATCATTTTTATTTAAAACACTGCTATAATTATTGGTATTTTGATTCGTTTTAGAATTGTTCTCAACATTATAAATGCTCATTAAATCATTGGTTTGAACTATTTGAGCATACTGAATTCCAATGCCTAAACTATTGTTTTTATAAACAGGGTACATGGCATTTAATCCAATGATTGCATAATCAATCGATTTATTTTTTATGCTTGTAATTGCTGTAATTGAATTAAAATTGTAGTTTTTATTGGTATAGTTTCTTGCTCCTAAATCTTGATTGATGTTTTCAACATGTAAGTTTGAATTAAACGAAACTTTTCCAATGTCAAAATAGATTCTTCCTCCCACATAATATCCAAATGAATTACTTGCAAAGGTTTTGTTAAATGTATTGGTTCCTACTTCAAAACTTGCATTTAAATAAGTTGAAAATTTACTGTTTTTATGGTAATTTTCAGGAGATTTAATAAAGTTTATATTTTTAAAATCAAAAATTGGATTTGTTAATTCACATCCTATTAATTGTAATGACTTATTTGAAATCAAATCAATTTCTTCGTTTTTTGTATTGAATATAATTGATTCATCTAAATCTGTTTTTTTGTTTTCAACAATTAAATTATTTCCATCATTCGATTCATTTTCAAAATTATTTGAATTGCTTTTTTGTGCAATTGCAGTTTTTATTTGATTGTTTTCAGTGTTAGATTCCAATAAAATTGGTGCTGAAATCACATTTGAATGGGCGTTTGATTTGTTCTCTTCTAAATGATTGGGTTGAACAATATTTTTATTTTCAATTACATTTTCAGTTTTTTGAGTGTAAACATTGGTTTTTGTATTTGACAATAAAAACCAACTCATTAAAGTAAAAATTCCAATTGCACCTATGTAAAATGCATATTTTACCCAAGCCAATTTATTGGAATTTGCCCTATCGGCATCAATTAATGCAGCAGCTTTTTGCCAATATGCATCATGATACTCAAATTGTTGTTGAGCTAATTTTTGTTTAACTAAATTATCTATTTCTTTATCGGTCATGCTTGTTTTTCTCTCTCTTTTAATTGAGGAAACATATCAATCAGTTTTTTCTTTAAAATTTTTCTGGCATTGTTTAAATGCCATTTACTTGTTCCTTCGTTTATGCCTAACATTTCTCCAATTTCTTTGTGACTGTAACCATCTACAGTAAACAAATTGAAAACCATTTTACTTGAATCAGGTAATTTTTGAATTTGAACTTGAATATCGTCAGCAGTTAATTTTGCTTCAGCTTCGTTTAAATTAAACGAGTGATAATTCAATGCTGCTTCTTCATAATCTTTGTCTATGAATAATGCATTTCGTTTATTATTTACCCTAAATTCATCAATAATGGTATTAACTGCTATTGTTTTGATCCAAGCATCAAATGATTTGGTTTCATCAAATTTGCTTAAATTATTCAGAATTTTTAAATACGTTTTATTTAATTGCTCTACAGAATCATCTTTACTTTTATAATATTTATGGCAAATGGGCATTAATTTGGTAAAACAATATCTATACAAAGCACTTTCGGCCTTGCGATCTTGTTTAATACATAAACTAATAAGCTGTTGTAGCTCTGAATCCATTTAAATTTTATAAAAGTTTTTCCGTTAGGCTATTATTTAAATTGTTATTTTATACCCTAATACGACACTTTTTTAATTAGGTTGGGTATGATTATTTTTTAATAATATTGCCATTGCATAATTAATGCTAATTATTGCAAATAAAAACAACTAATAATGAAAACGAAACAGGAAATTGTAAACGATTGGTTACCTAGATATACTGGAGTTGAACTCAATAAATTTGGGGAGTACATACTACTTACTAATTTTTTTAATTATGTTGAAATTTTTGCCAACAAATTCAATGTAAATATTGACGGAACTGATAAACCCATGCAATCGGCTACAGCCAATAACATTACCATAATTAATTTTGGAATGGGAAGCGCAATGGCAGCCACTATAATGGATTTGCTTTCAGCCATTCATCCAAAAGCAGTATTGTTTTTAGGTAAATGTGGTGGTTTAAAAAAAATAACAAAATTGGGTGATTTAATTTTACCCATTGCAGCAATAAGAGGCGATGGAACAAGTAATGATTATATAATGCCTGAAATTCCTGCTTTGCCATCATTTAGAATGCAAAAAGCGGTTTCAACAACCATAGTTAAACATGAAGTAGATTATTGGACAGGAACTGTTTACACTACCAATAGAAGAGTTTGGGAACATGACGAAGAGTTTAAAAATTATTTAAAAAAGACCAGAGCAATGGCCATTGATATGGAAACGGCTACTATTTTTGTGGTGGGTTTTGTAAATAGCATTCCAAAAGGGGCATTACTTTTAGTGAGCGACAATCCAATGACACCTGATGGGGTAAAAACTTCAAAAAGTGATACCGCTGTAACTTTAAAATATGTAAAAAAACACATTGAAATTGGAATTGATGCATTAATTGAATTAAGAGATTCAGGAGAATCAGTGAAACATTTAAAATTTGAATAAAGTAATTTTTACTTTTCGTAAGCTTCAAATTGGTTTCTGAAATAAATACACCAACTTCTTTTATACAAGTCATTTATATTATTTAGAGAAATTAAAATTTTAAATATTTAATAAGCAAATATAAATTAGTTTATTTCTACCTTTAATTGCCTAATTACTAGTAAACACAGTAATTTCAGCAAATTATTACTTCATTTATTTAGCTTTATTGATGAAAAATAAAGTGGTGAACAATAAATTGTTATAATTATTCAAAAAACATTTTGCAGTTCAATTAATTACAATTATAATTGCGGGCTTTTTTAAGCGAAAGGAGATCATATAAATTGACAGAAACAACAAAAAAAACTAAAAACTTGCCAGATTTTGACTGGGAAATGGACAATGCTGGTTTTGGTGATTACAACCAAAACGAACGTGAAGTAATGGCTGCTGCTTACGAAAAAACATTATCAGCTATTACAGAAAAAGAAATTGTAAAAGGTACCGTAGTAGGTTTTACAGAAAAAGAAGTGGTATTAAACATTGGATTTAAATCGGATGGTTTAGTAGCAAGAACAGAATTCAGAGATTTGCCAGATTTGAAAATTGGCGATGAAGTAGAAGTTTTGTTAGAAACAAAAGAAGATGCTTTAGGCCAATTAATTTTGAGTCGTAAAAAAGCAGTAAGTGAACGCGCTTGGGATAACATTATGCGTGCTCATGAAAATGACGAAATTGTTAATGGTTACGTTAAATCACGTACTAAAGGCGGTTTAGTTGTAGATGTATTAGGTATGGATACTTTCTTACCTGGTTCACAAATTGATACAAAACCAATTAAAGATTACGATGTTTATGTGGGTCAAACAATGCCATTTAAAGTGGTAAAAATTAACAATGTTTTCAAAAACGTAGTTATTTCACATAAAGTATTAATCGAAGAAGATATTGAAGCACAAAAATCTGATATTTTATCTAGATTAGAAAAAGGCCAAGTTTTAGAAGGTACTGTTAAGAACATGACTTCATTTGGTGTATTTATTGATTTAGGTGGTGTAGATGGTTTATTACATATTACTGATATTTCTTGGGGCCGCGTAAATCACCCTGAAGATGTATTACAATTAGATCAAAAAATTAACGTAGTAGTTGTTGATTTTGATGATGAGAAAAAACGTATTTCATTAGGCTTAAAACAATTACAACCACATCCTTGGGAAAGTTTAAATACTGAACTAGTAGTTGGTGGTAAAGTAACAGGTAAAATTGTAAACATAGCTGATTACGGTGCTTTCTTAGAAATAGCTCCAGGTGTTGAGGGTTTAATTCACGTAAGTGAAATGAGCTGGAGTCAACATTTACGTAACCCTTCTGATTTTATGAAGATTGGTGACGAAATGGAAGCTGTTATTTTAACGCTTGAAAAAGAAGAGCGTAAAATGAGCTTAGGTATTAAACAATTAAAAACTGATCCTTGGGTTGATATCGCTGCAAAATATCCAGTTGGTAGCAAACACAAAGGTATTGTTAGAAACATGACTAACTACGGTTTATTTGTTGAATTAGAAGAAGGTGTTGATGGTTTAGTTC
>CANGGG010000020.1 GCA_947453415.1 Bacteroidota bacterium
ATTTTTGGTTTTTACATGACTTATGCTCGCATGTTTTTTTAAAACTTCTTCAATACATCGAAGCTTAAATTCATAATTGTATTTTACTTTTCTTTCCATAAAAATGCCCCCAAATAGTGTCTAACTTTTTGGGGGCAGTTCATTTTGAGTGGACTTTTTTATTGATAAAATATTACTAATAACCATATTTTTCTTTCCATCTATTTTTCAAAAATTGTCGTTGTTCGTTTTCCCTAGCATTATTTCCCGGCTCATAAAATTTTTGTCCATTGATGCCATCTGGTAAAAACTCCTGCATAATAAAATTATTTTCATACGCGTGTGCATAGTGATAATCTGATCCATAATTCAAGTCTTTCATTAATTGTGTAGGTGCATTTCTTAAATGCAATGGAACTGGTAAATTGCCAGTTTTTTTAACCGTACTCATGGCCTCGTCAATAGCCAAATAACTGGCATTACTTTTTACCGATGTAGCCAAATAAATGACTGTTTGACTCAATATAATTCGAGCCTCAGGCATGCCAATCATTTGAATAGCTTGAAAACAATTGGAAGCTAAAAGCAAAGCATTTGGATTAGCGTTTCCTATGTCTTCGCTAGCCAAAATAAGCATTCTTCTAGCTATAAATTCTATACTTTCACCAGCGTCTAACATTCTTGCCAAATAATACACAGCCGCATTGGGGTCGCTTCCGCGCATTGATTTTATAAAAGCTGAAATTACATTATAATGCTCTTCTCCACCTTTATCGTATTTAGCAGTTTTTTGCTGCAAAATTCTGGTTGTACTTTCATTATTTATAATAATAGGAGTTTTATTGGTTTGAGTAATTATTTGCTCTAATATGTTTAATAATTTCCTTGCATCGCCACCACTGTGTAAAAACAAGGCCTCGGTTTCACTAAAAGTTATATTTTTGCTTTGCAACCATTCATCAGTGGCTATTGCTTTATCTATAATTTGCTGTAAATGCTCCTTATTTAACTCTTTTAAAATATATACTTGACAGCGCGAAAGCAATGCATTATTTACTTCAAAACTTGGGTTTTCGGTGGTAGCACCAATTAACACAATACTGCCATTTTCAACTGCGCCCAAAAGTGCATCTTGCTGGCTTTTATTGAAGCGATGAATTTCATCTAAAAACAATAATACTTTTCCAATGGTTTTTGCTTCTGTAATTATTTTCCTAACATCGGCCACACCAGCATTGATGGCACTTAAACCATAAAAAGGTAAGTTTAATTCTTGCCCAATTATTCGTGCAAGCGTAGTTTTTCCAACTCCTGGAGGTCCCCAAAAAATAATAGATGGAATGCTTTTGTTTTGAATTGCCTCTCGCAAAATGGCCCCTTTGCCAATTAAATGTTCTTGCCCAGTGTATTCATCTAAGTTTTTAGGTCTTACTCTTTCGGCTAACGGTTTTTGTATATTCATTTTATTGCAAATGTATTTGCAATAATAAGCATCAAATTTTCAGTTCAATAATTGTAGTTAATAATAATTGGTTTTTGCCGTTTGCCTTGCTTTTTGAATAGTTTAAAATATTTATAAATTATTCCATTTTATCAATAGTATTTTTCTATTTTTGAAAATAATAAAATGTTAAAACAAGGACTATATCAAAAACAACAGCAAAAGCTTTCGCCTTTGCAAATTCAGTTCATTAAGTTGTTGCAACTTACCACTGTTGATTTTTTGCAGCGCATTGATTTGGAAATGATTGAGAATCCTGCTTTGTTAAGTAATAAGGATACAGACGCTTTGCCAAGTGAAGATCCAAAAACCGAAACTCAAGAAAATGAAGAATATGAAAAGGATTCAAGTGTTGATGATTATTTGGCAAGTGAATCTTTTGATGTGAAAGAATATGTAAATGATGAATATGAACCTGATGGTTTTCATTTAAGTGATGAGGGTAATGAAGAACGAAAAGATTCGCCAATAGCTGATACTTCTACTTTTCATGATGCATTATTAGAACAATTTAGTGCTGTAGTAACCTCAGAAAAAGAAGAAATTATAGGTAATCAAATTATAGGCACAATTGACGATGATGGCTATTTACGTAGACCTTTGGAATCAATTATAAACGATTTAGCTTTTGCACAAAATATTGAAACTGATTTAACAGAAATGAAGCATGTATTGGCCAAAATTCAAAAGTTAGATCCTCCCGGTATTGGTGCTACAAGCTTGCAGCAATGTTTAATTATTCAATTGCAACGCAAAGATTATTATAACCGTGCCATTGAATTAGCCATTGAAGTTTTAGAAAAATATTTTGAAGAATTTACCAAAAAACATTACGAAAAAATAGCAAGGGAGTTAAACCTTGACGATGAAAAAATAAAGTCGATAATAGGAATAATTACCAAATTGAATCCTAAACCAGGTGATAGTTATGGCGGGCAAGCTGCCCAATATATTATGCCCGATTTTACTTTAAATGATGAAGGGGGCATTTTAAGTGTTAGTTTAAACGGAAGAAACACGCCTGATTTGCGTATTAGCAGAACGTATATGGATGCTTTAAAAGCATACGACAAAAGCGATGCACCAACTAAAGAGCAAAAAGATACAGTCATGTATATTAAGCAAAAATTAGACGGGGCAAAATGGTTTATTGATAGCATTAAACAACGTCAAAATACTTTACTTACCACCATGAATGCCATTTTGCAATACCAACACAATTATTTTGAAGATGGCGATGATAGTAAATTAAAACCAATGATTTTAAAAACCATAGCCGATATGACGGGTTACGATATTTCAACCATAAGCAGGGTTGCAAATAGTAAATATATTCAAACAAGCTGGGGAATTATTTCGTTAAAATATTTTTTTAGTGAGGGAATTACCAACGATGATGGGGAGGAAGTAAGTAGCAGAGAAGTAAAAAAAATATTGAAAGAAGCCATTGAAGTTGAGGATAAACACAAGCCCTTACCTGATGAAAAATTGATGGAAATATTGAAAGAAAAAGGATATAATATTGCTCGAAGAACTGTGGCTAAATACCGTGAACAATTAAATTTACCCGTAGCTAGGTTACGAAAAGAACTTTAAATGGCATTATACTTTGTAGTTGATGATATTTTCCCTGATTCGGTTTTAACAAGAAGGAAAGATGGGTTACTGGCTGTTGGTGGAAAAATGAGTCCCGACTTGGTTTTAAAAGCATATAGGAAAGGAATTTTTCATTGGTTTAACGACCCGGAATTTCCCATGTGGTTTAGCCCAAATCCTAGAACTGTTATTTATCCAAGTGAAATTTATATTTCAAAAAGTATGAAGAAGCTGATTAATAGTAAGCATTTTGCTATTACTATTGATAAAGATTTTGAACAATTAATTAGGCTTTGCAGAACCGAAAGGCTAAAAAATGAAGGCACATGGATTAGTGAAGAAATAGAAGACATTTATAATATTTTACACCTAAAAGGGTATGCACATAGTGTAGAAGTTTGGTTCGAAAACAAATTAGTTGGTGGGCTTTACGGTGTTGCCATTGGCAAATGTTTTATGGGCGAAAGCATGGTAAGTACCATGAGTAATGCAAGCAAAACAGCCATGATTTATTTATGCCAACACCTTCAAAAATTTGATTTTCACTTTATAGATTGTCAAATTGAAAACCCCCATTTAATGAGTATGGGCGCTGTAAATATTCCACGAAAAGATTTCTTAAAAGAATTAAATCAATTTATAAAATTAAGCAGCAACGCTTTTGATAAAGAAAATTTATTATAGGTAATTTAGAAAAAAGAAGGGCATTTTATTCTACCAGGTAGTCTGTAAGCCAAACAAGTAGAAAAGGTCATGTACCAATCATTATAATTATCAGAACCTCTCATAGAGCCAGCAATACCAGGTTTAGTGCCAATAACTTCATAACTCCTATCTGCTATTTGTTGGGTTCTTAAACTGCTTTTGCTTAAATCTGCATATTTGCCACTTACATCGTCAATATAGTCGGTATAGGTTTTTCTAATATTAAAATTTGCTTCTAAACTTAAGTTTCTAGCAAAAATCCATTTTGCGCCAATGCCAAAAGGTACTGCAAATGAATAAGTACCGTAAATTACATCTTCAGTTTTTAAGTCGCGAAGGTTAACTGTTTGTCCTGCATAAATTGTTTGAGGTGTATATTTAAAACCTGCTAATCCGCCAAATATATAGCCAGTTATTTTACTATCTAAAACACCATAACCATAATTTGCGAAATTATATTCAACTAACCCCGCATATTCTGTAATATTATCAGTAAAACTTAAATTACGTGATTTGTTAAAGTCAAAATTTTTGTCGGTTCCACTTACTTGTAATGAAGTAATTTGCCCAGTTAAAGCCCAAACTTTACTTAAATTTAAGCGAGCAAATACATTCAATGTTGGATTAGATTCATTCAATGCAATACTTGGTGCTAAATCGCCCCAATAATTGGCCAATCCAATACCAAATCCAACATCTACTCGTTGTGCATTGGCACTAATTAATTTTACTAAAAAAAATATAATGAAAAGCTTTTTCAAAGAGTTTGTATTTAGTTG
This sequence comes from Bacteroidota bacterium, assembly GCA_947453415.1. GTDB lineage: Bacteria > Bacteroidota > Bacteroidia > UKL13-3 > UKL13-3 > JAAFJM01. Next base: position 4,561 of record CANGGG010000020.1, read on the forward strand.
AAAAAGGTAGGGCACCCTTGACCTCTTGAACGAATCATATAGCTAATAGTTATACCAGAAATGAAATAAATATCGTTCTGAAAATTCTTTTTATCGCTACGCAAATCGGTATCTTTAAAACGAATATGTGATGGATCAATTTCAGTGCTTCTGTCGGAAAGGAAAGCAGCTGTAGCTCCAGTATTTGATTTTACAACATTGTTATCGGCATAGTTACCTCCTACATCATCCAAATAATTGGTGGTTGTATACCTAATTCCTGTTTCAAATCCTATTAAAAATGCATCACTAATTCTTGTTCTAAAACCTATTCCAAAAGGAACCATAATTTCAGTTAAGTTATATTTTTTTCTGTCATTATAAGTAGTTGAACCCTGACCTTCTGTGGCTAAAGGTTGAAGTTCATATACTTTTCCTAATGAATCTGATTTTGGATTGAAATTAAATACACCTATACCCGCAAAAACATAAGGAATAAATGGTCGATTACTTAAATTTTTTAAATCATTTTTCAATAAATTATATTCAAAATGAGCACTAAATTCATAAATATCTGTGAAAAAATTTAAATTTCTAAGTTTTGAAACTTCATTTGAGCTTTGTTTGTCATCCCCACTTATATGGCCATAACTAATCATACCTTTTACAGCTATCTTATCCGAAAAATTATATCTTCCAAAAAAAGATGTAGCAAAATAAGTATTATTAAAATTGATTTTTTCATCACTCAAATCACCTAAATAGTGTGATGTGCCAAATAGCATTCCTAGCTCAATTTGCTGCGCTTTTGCAGTAATATAAGTTAATGTAATTATTATAAAAACTATTAATGGTTTTACTAAATTCATAGAAAACAAAAATATATATTTTTTTAAATGTTCAAAGACTTTTTTTATAGGAACAGAAACTTATCTGAAATTTTACGAAAGGAATGATTTTTTAATGTACTAACTAAGATTTATTTTAATCAATTTCATTATTTTTTGCACTGATATTCAAGTTGTCTAAGTAAAATTTACAGTATTTAATGGTTCTGCCTCTTTCTGAAAAAAGTTTTTCATAATGTGTGGTTATATTCCTTAAATTATCATAATTATGAGCTTCATGATGCACATTTCTAATAATTTCAATTGGTTTTATATTCAATTGCGCTAATGTTTCTAAAGTGTAATCAAACAAATTATCATCATCTGTTTTAAAGTGGATAGGCCCATTTTCTTTTAAAACTTCTTTGTAAATAGCTAAAAATTCTGGGTGCGTTAATCGGTTTTTTTCGTGTCTTTCTTTTGGAAATGGGTCAGGAAAAGTAATCCAAATTTCATCTACTTCATTTTTTTCAAAAACTTCTTTTAGTTTTTGAACTGTCATTCTTACAAACGCAGAATTTTGCAGGTTTTCTGCTTGCGCAATTTTAGCGCCCTTCCACATTCTATTACTTTTTATATCTATTCCAATAAAATTGGTATTCAAATCCTGTTGCGATAAATTTACCGTGTATTCGCCTTTACCGCAAGCCAATTCAAGAATCAAGGGATTTTGGTTTTTAAATACTTGCGTTTGCCATTTTCCTTTTAAATGAAATGGAAAATCGAAACAATTATTCATTACTGAAAATTCTGCAAAACGTTTTAATTTTTGTTGTCCCATATTACACAAAAAATGATGTGTTTATTGTTTGTTTTATTGAGGTTTTGAATGATGAGTTGTTGGGTGATTGGTATGATGATTTACTCCTTTTGGTTTCTTTTTAAAACCATTATTTTTCTTAAAATCATTAAACGGTCGGTGTTCTTTTACTTCCGGTTGGTATAAAGGTGCCTCACCCAAAAATGTTGGCAATGGTAATTTTGGAACTTCAGCTCCGATTAAATTTTCAATACTAAAAAACCTGCGTTGGTCTTTCTGATTGATAAATGTAATAGCCGTTCCAGTACTTTCAGCCCTTGCGGTTCGGCCTATTCTGTGAATATAATCTTCAGGATCTGGTGGAACATCAAAATTAATTACCAAACTTATTCCATCTACATCTATTCCACGCGAAAGAATATCTGTTCCAATTAATATTTGAACTTCTTTATTTTTAAACGCACGCATAATATCTTCTCGCTCCGATTGTTCCAAATCGCTATGGAAAGCTTTAATCGATAATTTGCTGCGTTGCAATTCTTTGTTCAGTTCCTTTACTTTTTCTTTGGTACCAGCAAAAATAATTACACTGTTATGTTCTTTCTCTGTTAGTATATGTTTTACCAATGCTATTTTTTGCGCATCGTAAACCATGAATGCTTGCTGTAATATTCCCGCTGCTGGCTTACTTAACGCAATATTTATTTGCTCCGGATTTTTTAATATTTTATTTGCTAAAGTTCTAATTTTTGGCGGCATGGTTGCCGAAAATAAAACAGTTTGTCTATCGGTTGGCAAATAATTTATAATGCGCATGATGTCGTCATTAAAACCCATGTCAAGCATTCTGTCGGCTTCGTCTAACACCAAATGTTTTAGTGTACTCATGTCTACTTTTCCTGCCGAAGTAAGCATGGCAAGTAACCTACCTGGAGTGGCTATAATTATATCAGCACCTTCGCGCATGGCTTTCTTTTGTTGGTCAAAAGCGGCACCATCAGTTCCACCATAAATTGAAATAGAACTAATTCCCAAGAAGTATGCAAAACCTTCTACTTGTTGGTCTATTTGTTGCGCTAATTCTCGGGTTGGCGCTATAATTAATGTGTTTAAATTACGCGTTTCTGTTTGTACTATTTTACTTAAAATAGGTAATAAATAAGCAGCGGTTTTTCCCGTTCCTGTTTGAGCGCATGCTATCAAATCTTTGTTTTCAACGATTAAAGGAATGGCTAATTCTTGAATAGGAGTTGGCTTGTCGTAGCCCATTGAATATAGGCCGTCTAATAGCCTTTGGTCAAAATTAAAGTCAGTAAAGTTCAACTATTTTTTGTGTTTAAATTGCATTTCATTGTTTGTTTTTTTAACAATAAAATGCATGTTCATATTTATAAATTTTGCTCAATATATGTATTTATTCCGCTAACTCTATTTTTAGCACACAATAATCAACTTTATTGAGTTGGTTTTTATCTTATTCTGTCGGCACTTTTTACTAAATCATCATCCTTTTTTATTAAGCGCAATACTCTAAAGTTGAGGTATAAATTAAATATCATCAACATGACACCAAGGGTAGAGTATGGCATTAATTTTCCAAATTCAAAGCCAGGTATATAATTGATTGCTTTAGCAAAAACAGCTGAATACAACATGGCCATTACTAAAAAGTTTAAGCGGGTTAATTTCATTTGTTTTTCGCGGTTTTTATAGCTAAAAATAATGCTCAATGTTAATCCAATCAATAGGGCTGCAATGGCAATTAAACCGTATTGTATGGTTTGTGATTTTAATATACTGGTTTGTGTTTCGTGTCCGCCAACCATGCTTTTTTGGACTTCGGTAACTTTAAAATAAAATATATTTAAGTCATATTCGTCAATGCCATTAGTAGGATTTGGCTGTTTCAATGATAGTAAACTTCCACTAAACATTACTGAAGTTAATACGATAATGGCAATTAAATATACGGTTTGAATGCGTTGAATCATGGTTTTTTTACGTTTTAAAAGTTCCGCAATTTATAAATCTTTATTGGAATTTTTAAAAATGAAAAGTAGCATTAGCTTTGCCAAGCAATTTTTTAAGAAAAATTATAACATGAAAGACGTTTTTATTATTGATGCAGTTCGTACACCAGTTGGTAAATTTGGTGGTTCTTTAAGTACCATTCGCCCCGATGATTTAGGAGCTGAAGTAATCAAAGCTTTAATTGCTCGCAATCCAAACATTGATATCAATGAAATAGAAGATGTAATTTTTGGCGCTGCCAATCAAGCCGGTGAGGACAATAGAAACGTGGCACGAATGAGCGCTTTATTAGCAGGTTTGCCCATTACAGTTGGTGGTAATACCGTGAATCGTTTGTGTGCTTCGGGATTACAAAGTATAGCCGATGCTAGCCGTGCCATTGCTTGTGGCGATGGTGAAATATATATTGCCGGAGGCACAGAAAGCATGACCCGTGCGCCTTTTGTAATGGCAAAAGCAGAAACAGCTTTTAGCAGAACACCCGAAATTTATGATACCACCATTGGCTGGCGATTTACCAATAAAAAATTGTCAGAACTTTACCATCCGTATTCTATGGGTGAAACAGCCGAAAATATTGCAGCGCAATGGAAAATTAGCCGTGAGGCGCAAGATCAGTTTGCCCATGTTTCACAATTAAAATACCAAGCTGCCCACGATACAAATATTTTTGCGAACGAAATTGTACCAATTAGCATTCCCCAAAGGAAAGGTGATGCTATTATTTTTAATAAAGATGAACATCCTCGTTTGGGAACTATGGAAGATTTAACAAAACTAAAGCCTGCATTTAAAAAGGATGGTTCGGTTACTGCCGGTAATTCAAGTGGAATAAATGATGGTGCTGCTGCTTTGATTTTAGCGAGTGAAGATGCTGTAAAAAAATATAATTTAACGCCAATAGCTCGTTTGGTAAGTAGGGGAATGGCTGGTGTTCATCCGTCTATTATGGGAATTGGACCTGTTCCTGCTACGCAAAAAGCGTTGAAACGTGCGGGTTTAACTATGAACCAAATTGGGTTGGTAGAATTAAACGAGGCTTTTGCTGCGCAAGGTTTGGCGTGCATGCACGATTTGCAAATGAACCCAGAAATAGTAAATGTGAACGGTGGTGCTATTGCAATTGGTCATCCGCTAGGAGCAAGTGGTGCTAGGATTTCTACCACTTTAATTCATCAAATGCAAAAACAAAATGTTCAATACGGTTTAGCTACTATGTGCATTGGCGTTGGCCAAGGTGTTGCATTGATTTTTGAAAAAGTTTAAAGTTAGTTGATGGTTTTCAGTTGATAGGATTGTTTATTGGTCGTTGAGCTTTTAGAAACGAAGACATTTTCGTGGTGTCCTCAACAAATACTCTTTTTCGGTTGGTGAGGACACCAACCGAGGACTGATATTTTTATTTTAACAATTTCAAAAAAAAACTATTTTTGTTATATGATTATTAGAACCATTGAAATAGATACTGAAGAACATGCGCAACAATTGGATGAAATACTTAGCAAACTTCCATATGTAAATAATTCAAGAACAATAAGCGTTAAAAATGCAGCGCTAGGTTTTGTAAATGAGCCAATGAAAGATGAACTAATTTCATTTTTTATAGAAGATAAAGAGGATGAAATATTGATAGCCGCTGACGAAGTTTTTAAAAAATACAAACATTAATGGAAGTATTTTTTACTAAAAAAGCAAAACAAGCAATTGATATAATAGCCGATTTTGTTGAAAGTAAAAATACCCATGGAAGTGGAAATAAATTTGCTATAAAATTTGAACAAGCAATTAAGCAATTTGCAATTGATAATACTACGTATGCAAAATGCAACCACAATTTGTTAAGGGTGCTTGGTTATTCATGTATTACAATTTCAAAATGGGTGGTTGCATTTAAAATAAAAGACAATAAATTTATTATTTATAGAATTATTTGGGGCTCTTTGTTGAAGTAATATTCATTTGTAATTTGTTTGAAGTTTCGCCATTGCAGTCGAGGACGCATGTAACGGATAAAACCTATCCGATTCGGATGGTGAGGTTATCATCCAAGGACCAAATTATTAATTTCTGCTGAATTTAAAATGGTATCCGATAGCAAAGTTTAAATATACTTTGTTTCCATAACCTTGACCAGGACTGTAGGTTGATGATTTTTCATCTATTCCATAAATAATTTGACTGAAAGCATAAGGATGAAGCAGTTTATAGCCAGTTAAAATACCAATTGAAATTCCACTTTTATATATTTTTTGTGCTTGTAATTCAATAGAACTATAAATATTATTTTCATTGTAATTTTTAACAATAGTTCCATAAATTAAATCTTTTGTAACAATTGAAAATGTTTCACTTGAATAAGCAATGGTTCCATTTAATGAAAGAAATATGCATTTTTCATCCTGTATTCTTTTTAATAAAATAAAACCTAATTTAGCATAAGAAGCATAAACTGTTTGATTGTGAGAAAAGTCTTTCCTACTCGAGTATGAATTTGAGTAATAATATAAAGTGTAATCTGAAGATAAATTAATATTAGTTTTTACATGCCCAGCTTGAATCAGGTAATTTATGCCATTATTTTTTAAACTTACAAAGGAAACTTCAATTGGCCATACATCTATTAATTTTGTCTGTAGGCCAACATAATATATTCTAGAAGTATCTTTTTTTTCTAGGTTTAAAGAGAAGCTTTTTAAATTTACAAAAAATAATAGTACGATAAAGTAGATTTTTATTTTCATCATTTAATATATAAAGTATCACTAAAATAATTGAACTCTCTGAAAGTATGGATAAAGTAGCAGGTATCAAAAGTGTGGAATTTAATTTTTGTTATCTCACTTATTTTTATAAAATCAGAACTATAACATCTTCCTCCACCATAATAAAAATAATGTTTTTTAGATTCAACTATGACAGTGTCAAAGCCTTTTGAGCTTTGAAAAAAAATAATTGTAGAATCAAATGCATCTGACAAATACAATTTGCTTTTATTGGAAAAAGACTGAATTTTAGTAATTGAATTTGGGTAAGAAATTGAAAATATTGAATCGCTTGGATTTATCATTCTTACACCTATAAAACGGTCCAATTCTCTTGTTCCTGGGTCATCACTATAACAACAACTTTTTAAGCCTAAAATTGCAAAAAATAATATGTATAAAATTATTCGTTTCAATTGGTTTGATTTAGTAATTCAAATATATAATAATTAACAGTCTTTTTATCATTGCAGTTAAATTTACCAACATCAACTATCAACTATCAACCAACAACTAACCCCTAATGCGCTTCCAACCAATTTTCGCCAACGCCCACTTCGGCTTTAATGGGAACTATTAATTGCATGGCATTTTCCATTTCTGTTACCACTAATTTTTTCAATGCTTCCACTTCCTCTTTGTGAACATCAAATAATAATTCATCATGTACTTGAAGGATCATTCTTGATTTTAAAACACCGTTTTCGGGCAATAACATTTTAGCATGAATTTGAATCATGGCTATCTTTATCATATCGGCTGCACCGCCCTGAATTGGGGCATTAATAGCATTGCGTTCCGCAAAACCTCTTACCGTAAAATTTGCTGAATTGATATCACGTAAGTACCTTCTGCGGCCTTTTAAAGTTTCTACATAACCATATTCTTTTGCTGTGTTAATGGTTTCACTCATGTATGCTTTTATACGTGGATATTGCTTCCAATATTCATCTATAATAAGTGCTGCTTCTTTACGAGGAATACCCAAGTTTTCTGCCAATCCAAAAGCAGATTGCCCGTATATAATTCCAAAGTTTACCGCTTTTGCATTCCTGCGTTGTTCGCTGGTTACTTCTTCTAATGGAATTCCATAAACTTTGGCAGCAGTAGCCGCGTGAATATCTAGGTTATTTTTAAATGCTTCAATCATGGCTTCCTCATGCGCCATAGCTGCTATAATGCGTAATTCTATTTGAGAATAATCGGCACTTAACAGCAAATAATCTTCATTTCTGGGAATAAATGCCTTGCGAATTTCCTTGCCTTTATCGGTTCTAATTGGAATATTTTGCACATTAGGATTTGTGCTGGAAAGCCTGCCAGTGGCGGCCACAGCTTGATTAAACGAAGTGTGAACACGGCCAGTTTTTGGATTAATCAATGCGGGCAATGAATCAACATAAGTCGATTTCAATTTGCTTAATTTTCGAACGTCTAAAATGCACTGAATAATTTGGTGTTCGCTTAATTTTAGCAATACATCTTCACCAGTTTGGTACTGACCAGTTTTGGTTTTTTTAGCTTTAGGATCTAATTTCAAATGGTCAAAAAGTATTTCCCCTAATTGCTTTGGCGAAGCAATATTAAATGGCTTTCCAGCCAATTCAATAATTTGTTTTTCCAATGAAGCAATATCAGTTTCTAATTCTTTGCTATAAATATTTAAAAACTCTTTATTTATTTTTACTCCTTCACGTTCCATATCGGAAAGCACATCTATTAAAGGAATTTCTATTTCATCTAATAAAGTTTGAGCACTTCTTTCTGTAATTTCTGGTTTTAAAATTTGAGCTAATTGATAAGTAATATCAGCGTCTTCGGCTGCATATTCCTTTATTTTTTCAATCTCCACATGGCGCATGTTCAATTGAGTTTTTCCTTTTTTACCAATCAAAGTGCTTATAGAAACTGGCTCATAATTCAAGTAAACATTGCTCAAATAATCCATTCCGTGACGCATGTCGGGTTCTATTAAATAATGCGCCAACATGGTATCAAACAATGGTCCTTGAAGGGTTAAATCATATTGTTTTAAAATGCCTAAATCATACTTTATATTTTGGCCAATTTTACAAATGGTTTCACTTTCAAATAAGGGTTTAAATAAATTCAATAAAGCTTTTGCTTCTTCGTAATTTGCTGAAAACGGAATATAAAAAGCTTCCTTGGCTTGGTATGAAAACGATAGGCCAACAATTTCTGCATCCAACGTTTCTAACGAAGTTGTTTCGGTATCAAAACACACTTCTTTTTGTTGCAAAAGTGTTTGCAATAATGCTTCTTGTTTTTCTAATGTATCAACTAAAATATAGTTATGTTCCGTGTTTTCAATATTGTTTTTTGCTACATCATTATCGGTAATGGCAAAGTCTAATTCTAAATTAGTTTCCGATGGAGTGGGAGCGGGATTAAACAAATCGAAGGAAGCAATGGCAGGAGCTTGTTTGCCTTCATCACCTTTTTGATTGGCACCCGAAAACGTAGTTCCACCCACTGTAATTTGGGTTCCAAACACACGAGCAGCCATTGTTTTAAACTCTAGTTTTAAAAACAATTCTTCGCAAGCATCTCTGTTTGGTGGATCTAAAATAAGTGCATTTTCATCAAAATCTATTGGAACATTTAGGTCAATGGTGGCTAATCTTTTCGACAAAAATGCTTGCTCTTTAAAGTTTTCTACGTTCTCTTTTTGCTTGCCTTTAAGTTCATGCGTATGTTCATACAATCCTTCCATGCTGCCATATTTTTGAACCAAAACTTTTGCCGTTTTTTCACCAATTCCTGGTATTCCGGGAATATTATCTACCGAATCGCCCCACATGCCAAGAATGTCTATTACTTGTTTTACATCGGTAATTTCCCATCGGTTTAAAACCTCTGGAATGCCCATTATTTCAATGCCATTGCCCATTCGGGCTGGTTTATAAATAAAAATATTTTCGCTTACTAACTGTCCAAAATCTTTATCTGGCGTCATCATATAAACTTTAAAACCTGCTGCTTCCGCTTTCTTTGCTAAAGTTCCAATTACGTCATCAGCTTCGTAACCTGGTCTAATTAACAAGGGAATATTTAAAGCTTCGGTAAGCTGCATGATAAATGGCAAAGCCGTAGAAATTCCCTCTGGCATTTCTTCTCTTTGCGCTTTATATTTTTCGTATTCTATATGTCTTGCTGTTGGTTCGGAAGTATCGAATGAAACACCAATATGTGTGGGTTTTTCCTTTTTTAAAACATCTAAAATGGTATTGGCATAACCAAAAATAGCGGAAGTGTTAAAACCATAACTGGTTATTCGTGGGTTATTGCTAAAGGCAAAATAAGCACGGTAAACCAAAGCCATTCCATCAAGCAAAAAAAGTTTTTTTTCAGACATGGCGGCAAGATAGTAAAATAGTTAAATTTTGAATGTTGGATTTTGAATTTTGAATGATAAATTACAAAATGCATTAAAATTCTTTTTAATTTTCAAGCAAAATTTTCAGTTTCCATTTTGATAAATATTTAGTGGTTAAACGTATTTATTTTCAAATATGGAATGTGTTTATCCCTGAAATATTTAAAGTTGATTGTTTTGAAATAAAGTACCTATGGTTCTGATTATAATTTGAATATCGAGCCAAAAAGACCAATTTTTTATATAATCTAAATCGTATTTTACACGGTTTCGAAGTAAGTTAAAGTCACTGATTTCGCCTCTGTAGCCTTTAAGTTGTGCCAAACCAGTAATGCCTGGTTTAATGTGATGCCTCAGCATAAAACTATTGATTTCAGCGGTAAAATCTTCTGTGTGTTTTAGCATGTGTGGGCGTGGGCCAACCACCGACATGTTTCCTATTAGTACATTGAAAAACTGGGGTAATTCATCTAAGCTAGTTTCTCTGAAAAACTTTCCAACTTTTGTAATTCTAATATCGTTTTTTGTTGCTTGTAGCGTATCACTTTCTTTATTTAAGTGCATCGATCTTAACTTATAGCACAAGAAAGTTTTGTTATCACGACCAGTTCTTAATTGTGTAAAAAATACAGGTCCTTTTGAATCTAATTTTATGATTAGTGCCAAAATTGGCAATAACCAACTCAAAATAAAAATTATTACTAGCAATGAAAATATAAAGTCGAAACCGCGTTTAAAAACTTGTTTTTCCCAATCATCAAGTGGAGTTGTTAGTACTTTTATAATAGGAATATTTCCGTAATTTTCAACTTCCAATCCTTTAAAGGCAAATCCTTTAAAATCTGCAATAAGTCTAATTTTTATTAAATTAATTTCAGTAAAATCCATCAATTTTGTAAGTAAATCTTGCTTTACATTAGACAAAGAATAGAATATTTCATGAATATCGTGCGTATTACAATAATTAGTTAATGCAACTTGAAATGAATCATTATCAAACTCATTCATATCAAAGTTGCCAATTATATTATACCCATATTCAGGGTGAGCTTTTAAATATTGAGTAATTTCTTCTGTACCTTCGGGACTTGAAATTATAATAATATTTCTATAGTTAAAACCATTTCTTCTTGCCCATTTTACTACAATGAAAAACATTGTTTGGTAAAACAATAAAAATGCTGAAAATATTGAATATAAAATAATAAGTACTTCTCTAGAATAGCCATAAGGCTGTTGGAAAACGTAATAGGCAAAAACTAATAACATGTGACCAACCAAAATACTAATGGTTGAACTAATTACTTTAAAATAAGTGGAAGTTCTTGATATATTATACTGTTTTGATATTCCAATTAGTACTATCCATGATAAGTTTACGTATAATAATAATGGTAAAAAAGGGTAATTAAAAGCTTGATATTTATAATAAAAAGCAAATATGAAACATACATTCAGTAATATGATATCACTGGCGATGCTAAAAAATTTTATATACCTTGAATACCTAGTCAAATTTATCTGCTTTGTATTAATTAATAATTTGGCGAAAATATATAAAAAATTATATTTTGCAGTTTTTAAAAGCTAAATAAACTCAATAATTTGAATATTAGTTCAATTGCATTATTCTATTTAGCTAATAATTTTCTTTCCAAATATATATTCAATATTCACTTTTGAAAGGTTTTTTTAAGAAAACTTTTTGAAATTAAGAATTTTTCCTGCAAATTAAATTCACAAAACCATTGTTAAAAGCCCAATATTTATTAAGTTTTACGGGTATTTTACTGTTTTGTTTTTTTTCAAAAAATCAAATATCAATGTTAACAGTGCATTACACCTTTTATCATTTGAAATAAATGATATAAAATATTTTTGCATTTAAATTTTTATAAATGAAAAGGTGGACTTAAATTAGCCTACTTTTTTATAAAAAATAATACCCAAAATGAAGGAAGCTAAAATTGCATTTAAAAAAGCTACTAGTGAAGATAAACTAGTGCCTACAGAAAGCAAACAAATTAACACAATAGATTTAAAAGAAGCCTTGAAAAGTCACTTTGGCTTTGAAGGCTTTAAGGACGAACAAGAAAAAATTATACATACACTATTAAGTGGTGACGATGTATTTGTAATTATGCCTACTGGTGGCGGTAAGTCATTATGCTACCAATTACCAGCTTTAATAAAGGGAGGAACAGCCATTATTATTTCTCCTTTAATAGCTTTGATGAAAAATCAAGTGGATGCAATTAGATCATTAGGGGGTGATAATATTGCACATTTTTTAAATTCTTCGTTAAACAAAACTGAAATTACTGCAGTTAAACAAGACATTACTGACGGAAAAACTAAGTTACTATATATAGCTCCAGAAACGCTTAAAAAAGATGAAACCCTTGATTTTTTAAAATCAATCAATATTTCATTTGTTGCAGTTGATGAAGCGCATTGTATTTCTGAATGGGGTCATGATTTTAGACCTGAATATAGAAGAATAAAAGCCATGATTAAGGAAATTAAAGACGTTCCTGTGATGGCGCTTACTGCTACTGCAACTCCAAAAGTTCAACAAGATATTCAAAAGAATTTACAAATGTTAGATGCTACGGTTTTTAAATCGTCATTTAACAGGGATAATTTATATTACGAAGTTCGTTCTAAAGGCAAAAAAGGGGAGGCTATGAAAGACATAGTTTCATACATTAAACAAAGAATGAACAACAAATCGGGAATTATTTATTGTTTAAGTCGTAAAAAAGTAGAAGAAATTTCGAGTATTTTACAAGCAAATGGAATCAAAGCTTTGCCTTACCATGCTGGATTAGATGCTAAAATGCGTGCCGATCATCAAGATAGATTTTTGATGGAGGAATCGGATGTGATAGTAGCAACAATTGCATTTGGAATGGGAATAGATAAGCCAGATGTTCGTTTTGTAATTCATTACGATATTCCTAAAAGTATAGAAGGTTATTACCAAGAAACAGGACGTGCAGGTAGAGATGGTTTAGAAGGTGAATGCGTGATGTATTACAATCCTGCTGATGCTGAAAAATTAGAAAAGTTTTTAAAAGATAAACCAGTTGCTGAAAGAGAAATTGGCGAATTGTTAATTTTTGAAATGCAAGCTTTTGCTGAAACTTCTGCTTGTAGACGTAAGTTTTTATTGAATTATTTTGGCGAAGAATACAACGATAATAAATGCAATGGTAGGTGCGATAATTGCAAACATCCAAAAGAAAAAATGGATGCTAGAACCGAAGCAGTTTTGGCCTTACAAACCATTAATTCAACTAAGAGTAAACAGATTTTAAAAATTACCGTTGATATGATTGTTGGCAAAAAAAGCCACGAAGTTCAACTAGGTGGTTTAGATAAAGCCGCATACTTTGGTAAAGGAAAAGACAAAGATGAAAATTTTTGGAAATCAGTATTACGTGGCCTTTTATTAAATGGTCAAGTAACTAAGAATATTGAAACTTATGGCTTATTAAGTGTAAGTGAAAAAGGCGAAGAATTTATCAAAAATCCAACCACTTTTGACATTGCATTAGATACCAAATTTGAGCGTTATACCGATGATGATGATGATAGCGGAAACGTTGAAATGATTTATGATGAAGAGCTTTATGCTATTCTAAAAGATTTATGTAAGCAAGAAGCAAAAGCAAAAAAATTACCTCCATATATTATTTTCCAAGAAACTTCGCTTCAAGAAATGGCTTTTAAGTTTCCAATTACAATGGAAGAAATGAGTAAAATTTCGGGAGTAAACATAGGAAAAGCTCAAAAATTTGCTAAGCCATTTTTAGCTGTTATTGAAAAATATGTAATCGATAATGAGATAGAAAGAACAGAAGATGTAGTTATAAAATCAGTTGTAAATAAGTCGGCAAAAAAGGTAGTAATTATTACCAATATTGATAAAAAAATAGCTTTAGCCGACATTGCTCGCAGCCAGAATATGAAGATGGAAGAGCTGTTAACTGAAATAGAAAACATTGTTTTGTCGGGTACAAAATTAAGCTTAAAAAAATATGTAAACGATTTGGCCGATGAAGAAAATATTGGTTATGTAATGGACTTTTTTAGAGAAACAAATGAAAATGTAGTAGAAGCCGCAATGAGTGAATTTGGGGATGAATTTACCAAAGACGATTTGCATTTAATGCACATACATTTTATTTGCGAAATGGCTAATTAATAACTAAAATTTATAGGTTTAAAAATCCCTTTTTGTTTTTAAAAACATGAAGGGATTTTTTATTAATTTATTGATGTTTATTGTTGAAATAATTAAACATCAAAAAGATGAATTTTTTGCTTGAAAATAAGAGTAAATTTTAAAGTAATAAAATAAATTTGTTGACTCAAAAAAATAGAATAAAATGGATATAATTTTTTTAATAATTGGATTACTTGTTGGTTTTTTTGCTGGTTGGTTGTTTAGTAAAAGCAAATCAACTCAAACAGCTGATAATACAGCTACTTTGGCTGCTTTGCAACAACAATTTTTAACTGAAAGTAATGCAAAATCTTCCTTGTTTTCTGAAAATAATTTATTGAGAAATGAAGGTGTTGTTTTAAAGACTGAAAACAAAATTTTGCAAGAAGAAATTTTAAATTTATCGAAGCAATTAACAGCACAAAAAAGTGACAGTGAAAACTTGCAAATTAGACTATCAGAACACAAAGCAGAAATTACTACTTTAAACGAACGTTTTACCAAAGAATTTGAAAATTTAGCTAACCGAATTTTTGATGATAAAAGCCAAAAATTTACAGAGCAAAATAAAAACAATATTGGCGAATTATTGAATCCTTTAGGTGAAAAAATAAAGGATTTTGAGAAGAAAGTAAACGATGTTTATATCAGTGAAGGTAAGGAACGTGCTTCACTAAAAAATCAGTTGGAAATGCTGCAAAAGTTGAACCAACAAATGAGCAAAGAAGCCAATAATTTAACCAAAGCTTTAAAGGGTGAAAACAAAACGCAAGGTAATTGGGGAGAGTTTATTTTAGAAAGTGTTTTAGAAAAATCGGGCTTGGTAAAAGGCAGTGAATATAAAATTCAGGAAAGCTATACCAACGAAGATGGAAAGCGTTTGCAGCCCGATGTAATTATTAATTTACCGGAAAATAAAACTTTAATTATTGATAGTAAAGTTTCACTGAATGCGTATGAACGTTTTTCATCGGCCGAAAATGATGAAGAACGTTTGCAAGCAGCCAAAGAACATATACTTTCATTGCGTACGCATTTGAAAGGATTAAGCGGAAAATCGTACCAAAATATTCATCAAATTCAGAGCTTAGATTTTGTGTTGTTATTCATTCCAATTGAGCCAGCTTTTGCGCTAGCAGTTCAAAGTGACGCAGGTTTATTTAACGATGCTTTTGAAAAAAATATTGTCATTGTAAGTCCTACAACTTTGTTGGCTACTTTAAGAACGGTGGCAAGTATTTGGCGCAATGAAAAGCAAAGTGCAAATGCCATTGATATAGCAAAAAAAGCTGGCGATTTATACGATAAATTTGAAGGGTTTATAAAAGATTTAATTGAAGTTGGAAAAAAAATAGATCAAACAAAAGCGAATTATAGCGATGCCATGAATAAGCTAGTTGATGGAAAAGGAAATATCATCAATCGCTTTGAAGAGTTAAGGAAATTAGGTGCAAAAGCCGATAAACAATTGCCTCAATCGTTAGTAGATAGAGCCGAGAATTAAACTGATTTTACTGTGATTGTTAAACAAAAAATACATTTTATTATTAACCCAATTTCGGGAGGAAAAAGTAAATCTCATATTCCTGATTTGATACATAAAATATTGGATAAAAATATTTTTGATATTCAAATATTTTTTACCCAAGGCCAAGAAAGCAATCATCATTTGGCAGCTGCTAGCGCAATGGAAGCCGATATAGTAATAGCAGTTGGTGGCGATGGAACCATTAATAATGTGGCACAATATTTAGTTAATACCAATAAAATATTTGGCGTAATTCCAATGGGAAGTGGCAATGGTTTAGCACGTGAATTAAACATTCCTACTCATCCAGCAAAAGCATTGCAATTAATAAATTCGCAAAAAATAAAAACCATAGATACTTGTAAAGCCAATAACCAATTTTTTATAAATATAGCAGGTGTAGGTTTTGATGCACACATTGCTAATTTGTTTGCTAAAGCCATTTCGCGTGGATTTAAAACCTATGCTAAAATTACTTTAATGGAATTTGCTACTTATAAAAACAAGTCTTATCATTTGCATTATAATGGGGAACAAAATACCGTAAATGCGTTCATGGTTTGTGTGTGTAATGGCACTCAATTTGGTAACAATGCATATGCTGCCCCTAAAGCAATTTATAACGATGGATTGTTTGATGTAGTAGTTATTAACGCATTTAAAATTTGGCAAGTTCCACAAATTGCTTACAAATTATTTATTGGTGATGTAAGCGATTTGCCTTTTGTGCAAACCTTTAAAACAGATCAAATTTCAATTACAAGAAATGAAAAAGAAGTGGCTAATATTGATGGTGAAGCCATGGTTTTAGACAGTAATATTAATTTTAAAATATTTAAGCATAGTTTAAAGGTTATAGTTGGATAATATAATGTTTTGTAATTCAAAATTACTTACGAAATTTGACAAAAAATAAATTGTTTTTCTAGCAATAATAAATGCATAAAAAATGAGCAATAAAAATAAAAATATAAGTGGTGTTGTTTTTAGTACGGATACTAATTTTAGTTACGATTTTGAAAAGGAAGAATCAATAAATACACTGCCTAATAATCAACAGCATTTAAAAATATTTTTAGATAAAAAAAATCGTGCGGGTAAAGCAGTATCTGCTATCAGCGGATTTGTTGGCACCACTGACGATTTAAATGTTTTAGGCTCAAATCTTAAAAAACTTTGTGGAGTTGGAGGAACTGTGAAAGATGGAGAAATACTAATTCAAGGTGAATTTAGAGATAAAATTTTAGCGCATTTAATTAAGCTAGGTTACAAAGCAAAAAAAGCGGGCGGGTAATGAAGGGCTGCTGACAACTGGCAATTTGCAGTAGACAATAAGCAATTTGCAATTGAAAATATAACAATTCAACAATCTTTAAATCAATAAATCTCCAAATCAATAAATCAACAAATAACATGATTATAGAACAACTTTATACCAATTGCTTGGCACAAGCAGCTTATTATATTGAAAGCAATGGTGAAGTAGCCATTATTGATCCGCTCCGCGATTACCAAATATATATAGATAAAGCTACCGCAAATGGAGCAAAAATTAAGTATATTTTTGAAACGCATTTTCATGCTGATTTTGTAAGTGGTCATATTGATTTAGCAAAAAAAACAGGTGCAACCATTATTTATGGTCCTACTACTGAAACTAATTTTCCAGTGCATGTTGCTAAAGACAATGAAGAATTTAAACTTGGAAACATTCACATAATTGTGCTTCACACTCCAGGACATACTTTGGAATCGAGTAGCTTTTTGTTAAAAGATGAAAACGGAAAAGACCATTGTGTTTTTACTGGAGATACTTTATTTGTTGGAGATGTAGGTAGACCAGATTTGTTGGATGGTTTTATGAGTAAAGAGGAGTTAGCAGCTAAAATGTTTCATTCTTTAAATACTAAAATTATGCCTTTAGCCGATGATGTAATTGTGTATCCTGCTCATGGTCCTGGTTCGGCTTGTGGTAAAAATATTGGTAAAGAAACTTTCAGTACCATTGGTATTCAAAAAGCTACTAATTATGCTTTACAACCTATGACAGAGGCGGAATTTATTAGTGCCATTACTTCTGGAATTGCTCCAGCACCAAGTTACTTTTTTAAAGATGCAAAGTTAAATAAACAAGGTTATGCAAGTTTTGAAAGTATTATTGAAAATGGTTTATTGGCATTGCCTTTGGCAAAATTTGAAGAATATTATGTAGAAGGTGCAACCATTATTGATACCCGCGTAGCCGATGATTTTGAACTTGGATTTATTCCTAAATCTTTTAATTTTGGATTGAATGGGCAATATGCAATTTGGGCTGCTACTTTGTTAGATATTCATGCACCCATTATAATAATATCAACACCTGAAACTGAAAAAGAATCGGTTGAAAGATTAACACGCGTTGGTTTCGATAACATCAAAGGATTTTTAAATGGTGGTTTTGAAACTTGGAAAAATGCCGATAAAAAATGGGACATGATTATTGGAATTACTGCAGAGGAATTGGTGTTAGATAGCTTGCACAATCCTGATGTTGTAATTATTGATGTTCGTAAGCCAACAGAGTTTGCTACTGGGCATTTGGCCAATGCCAAAAACATACAATTAAGTGAAATTTTAACGGCTAGCAATGAGTTAGAGAAACACCAAGAAATATTGGTTCATTGTGCCGGTGGATACAGAAGTATGGTAGGTGCCGCAGCGTTAAAAACATTAGGATTTACCAATGTAAAAAATGTGTGGGGAGGCTGGAATCAAATTAAAGAAGAACCAAATGTTCAAATTATAATGGATAAAGTTCCTGTGTAAATGAACCCAGTCAGTTCGAGCGGAGTCGAGAACCGTTAAAAAATGTCTCGACTCCGCTCGACATGACTAACGACTCCGCTTGACATGACTAACGACTCCGCTCGACATGACAAAGAGTTTGATTCGTTCCTTACAAAGACGAATGAACTTAACGTCATTGCGAGCAAAGCGCGGCAATCTTTAAACAACAAAAAGTTTGATTCGTGCCTCGCAATAACGAATTAACCAATAACTCGAAAACCCGCAACCCGCAACCCGTAACTCGCTAACTCGTAACCCGCATCAACCATCATCTATCAACTGACAACTATTATGAACAAACACGCAATTGCCATTCATGGCGGAGCAGGAACCATTCTTCGTAACTTAATGACTCCAGAAAAAGAGGCTCAATATAAACTTGGTTTACAAAATGCTTTAGAAACTGGTAATAAAATATTAGCAAGTGGCGGTTCAAGTTTGGATGCAGTAGAAGCGGCCGTAATGAGTATGGAAAATTTTCCGTTATTTAATGCTGGAAAAGGAGCTGTTTTTACCAATAAAGGAACCCACGAAATGGATGCATCAATCATGGAAGGTAAAAACCTGGAAGCGGGTGCTGTTTCGGGAATTAGCAACATTCAAAATCCGGTACATTTAGCCAAAATAATTATGCAAAAATCTGGACATGTTTTTTTGCAAGGGGCAGATGCCGAATTGTTTGCTAAAACCATGAACTTACCTTTTCAAGACAATGATTATTTTTATACCGATGAACGTTTTAATCAATGGCAAAATGTAAAAGATTCCGACACTTATCAATTAGATCATACCGTTTTAGAAACGGGTGAAAAAAAGTTTGGAACCGTGGGCGCGGTGGCATTAGATATTCATGGAAATTTAGCTGCTGCAACTTCAACTGGTGGCATGACCAATAAGCGCTTTGGTAGAGTAGGCGATAGCCCAATTATTGGTGCTGGTACTTATGCCAATAACCATACTTGTGCCATTAGTTGCACTGGACATGGCGAATTTTTTATGCGTGCTGTTGTTGCATACGACATCAGTTGTTTGATGGAATATAAAGCTTATACGCTCCAGCAAGCCTGCAATTATGTGGTAAAAGATAAATTAGTGAAAATGGGTGGTGAAGGTGGCTTAATTGGTATGGATGCCTTTGGCAATATTGAACTTTGTTTTAATTCGGATGGCATGTATCGTGCTTATTTAAAACAAGGCGAACAAGCTTTCATTGCCATTTACGAATAAATTTAGCCTACACAATTCAGTAAATTCATTCTTCTTTTTAAGCAAAAATAATCCCAAAATCTTTTCAAAAAAATTATTTTGATTTAGAAAATTTAAGGGATAAAATTTCCCCAAAAAACTACATTCCATTTGCTTCATTTAATTGCTAAAGCAATTATAATTTTACATGATTTTTTGTGTCATGTAGTTTTATGAAATAAAACAATCAGGTTTTTATCAATTTCCCAGATTAAAAGAATTAAAAACAAACATTTGTCAGTTATTTAGTTGTTTTATAATATGCTAAGCCCATAAAACACTACATAAAATCGTTTTATTGATACATGATTTAGCGTTAAAATGTTAATAAATTGAGTATAATAAATACACATTAAATAATAATTAATGTTTTTAAAACACTGATAATTAATTATATGAATTGTAAAAAGGTTATTTAATTGTGAATACTTTTTTTTTAATTTAAAAACTGTTTTTTTCGTAAAATTAATTGTCTGAATTGTGCCACATAATTAGGTGACTGATGTCACCTTTATATTGCAATAGTTCCAACAATTGAAAATTAAAAAGCAATAGAAAACACTAATTTGGAAAGAAAAATACTCAATATTTCTCACTTTAAAGGGGCATTATTTACAAGCATTATTTTTATTAAGCTTGTTTCTGTTTTATGTGTTTTCCAATTATTTGGTTCACCAAATAATTTGCAATTAAATTATGCAAATTCATCCAATGTTGCTTTTAGTAATATAGGTTAATTTTAAACAGAAGGAAAATAATCAAAGTGAGAAAATATAATTTTAACCATATTCAAAATATTACAGGTAATTTAAAGTTATCTGAATTCATTGTTATTTCAGTAATGAACATTTTAAAATTAATAACTACTAATTTTAAAAATACTCTTGCCTTTAGTTTGATACTATTTTTAGTTTTTGGAATTATTAATGTTAACGCACAACCTCCAAAAATAAAAAGTAATAAAACTCCATTAAATACAATTCCAGCTAATTCTTCTAATTCAAATAATGTTGAATTATACCCAGGCACATTCCAAGGCGCTGAAATTTTTTACAAACAAACTAATGAACATGAAGTAGAAATATTTTTAAGCAAATACTTTCATTGTGAAACATTGGCTATTGATAGTTTTGAAAATGTAAATGTTTTTGAAACCATTGCAAATGTTCCCGCACAAGCTGTAAAATTAAAATTATTTGAAGTGACCGAAAAAATACCTACCAATAATATTAGTTGTATAAGCATAGATAAAAGTTGTGTTAAAAAACTAAGCTACTCCGGAAAAGTAAATATTATGAATCCAATGTTTGGTGGTTACGATGTTACTTGGGGAATGTGTTGTTGGGATAACCAAACTATTAAAAACATGGAGGGAATGCAAGAGTCAAAAAAACAAGGATTGGCACTTCAAATTCATATTCCTGATTTAAGAGGCGGTGAAATGAATTCATCTCCTATATATATTAATGATCCAATTCTTACAAGTTGTAGAGGCCAATTATTGTCCATCAATAATTCTGCAACTGATATTGATAAAGATTCATTGGTTTTTGAAATTACAGGAATTGATAATTACACAACAGAAAGTCCAAATAAAACTATACCAGATCCTGAATTGATAATGGGTCAGTTTCAACAAAAATCATTTGCTACAAATAAACCTCCGTTTAAAAAAGTAACATACAGAAAAAGTTATAGTGCTACAAAACCATTAGGAAGTGTAAAACAACTTTCAATGAATACAAAAACTGGAGAAATTCAATTAAAGGCAGATTCAATTGGTGATTTTTTAATTGGTGTTTCTGTTAAAGAAATAAGAAATAAAAAAGAACTTGGAACCTATCAAAGGGTATATAAATTAAAAGTGGTAGAGTAAAAATATTAAACAATAAAAAAGTATGAATTCTAAAATGACCAAATCAAGCAATAGCCAATTTTTAAAATGGCTAAAACTGTTAATTTTAACAGTAATTACATTGCCTTCATATGCTGCAAACTACTATTGGGTAGGCGGTTCTGGAGCATGGACAAGTCCAACTACACATTGGGCAACAACTTCGGGTGGAACCACCTATTATTCAATTGTACCTTCACAATTGGATGTTGTAATTTTTGATGAAAATTCATTTTCAGCATCTGGCCAGGAAGTAACCATGAACGTGGAGGGTTTCTGTTCTGAATTTAGATGTAGAAACGTAAGAAGTGGTGTAAAATTTACTGCTACCAAATCTTTAAATGCTTATAATGGATTTTCTATTGACTCCAATTTAATTTATAACCAAAGTGGTGGAAACTTAAATGTGCTTTCTGGTAATTATTCTATTGGTAAAAATACTTCTTTTACCATGAGTGGAAATGTTACAATTACCCTTGGTAATTTTACTGTTTTAACTGGTGCAACTTATACGTTAAACAGTGGTACTTTAACAATTACTAATGGAAATGTAAATATTGAAAGACAATCTACTTTTTATCAAAATGGTACTTTTAATATTACCTTAGGTAATTTCAATTTAGGTTCAAGAACAACCTATACACAGTATAACGATATGACTATTTCTCGTGGTTCATTTACCATGGGAGATTCAGTTACTTGGGCAAAAAATCAATCAATCAATCAAAATTATGGTGATTTTAAAATAGGTGTTTTTAACAACTTTGTTGTTAATGGCGGGAATATATTAAATGATGGAAGTGGTGATATGTACATTGGCGCAAAAACTACATTTGCTCCTAATTGCTGTACAACTAGAACAGTTGGACGTTTAATTTTTGATTCTACTACTGTAATTAGCTCAAGTGCTAATATTGAAATTGGGTTAGGTGATGTTCAATTAGAAAAAGGAATGCGTTGGACATGTAATGGACAATTATATATAAAAGCGGGTTCTTTGATTGTTAAAGGAGGTGCCTATTTTACTCAAAATAACAACACAATTATTCTCGGAAGTTTGGATATTGATACTGGTGCAATCATTGGTGGAAGTACTAGTTACTACATGAGAGGAGCTGGAACCAGTTTGTATATTAAATCTGGTGGGAAGGATTTAAAAAGAATGCAGTTTGATGGTAGCAATGGAGCCTACACATTTATGGATGACATTACCCTTAGCAATGATGGTATATTTATGTATGGTGCTGGAAATTCAATTAATTTTAATGGTAAAAAAATAAATGTAAAAAGATTTTACCAGTGGGATGGAAATGCTTTTACCATGAATTTAACAGGTACGGATACCATTAAAGTAACTCAAGAATTTAGACTATATAACAGTGTTACTTTTACTGGTAATCCAGTTATTTATTTCAGTGGAACAGATAATTTTTCTTTTATAACTCAAAACGGAAAAGTATTTGATAAAGTATACATGAAAGCTGAAAATACTGGCGCTTCAAATATTCAGTTTTACTCTAATTCTTCAGCAAAAAGAGTAGAAATATTAGCTTATGGAACGCAGGTTCCGTATATTGAATATGTAAATATTCAAAACTATAGTTTAAGGTATTTGAAAAATGTAAGTGCAAATATTACTACTACATTTACTAATAATGCACGTTTAGATACATTTAATATTACAAGTGATTATGATATCAAAACAAATTTAATAACCAATGGAGGAAATTATTTAGGGAGGGTAAATATTCCTAAAATTAGTCAGTGGACCATTGGAGCTGGTTACACTCAAACATTGGTTTCTATGAGTCCATTGGTTGGAGTTTGTGGTGCTGAAATTGTTGTGGCTAGTAATAGTGTGGGAACAGTTGGTACCATTTCAATGGCTGCAGATTCTTTAAAAGGTGATTGGTTAAAATTAAAAGATTGTAAAGGACAAGGGGGTGCTGTATTTTATGCTTCTAATACGGTAGATATGGGAAATGTTACTGGTTGGATAATCAATGCAATTCCTTCACGTAATTTTTATTGGATTGGCGGAACAGGAAATTGGAATGACCCAACTCATTGGTCATTTTCAAGTGGTGGAGCATCCGCTGGATGTGCTGTTCCTAATCAAACCGATAATGTAACTTTTGATTCACTTTCATTTTCAGCTGCAGGGCAATCTGTTACTTTAAATGTAACTGCCGAAGCAAATAATTTTACCGTTGGTAATATTATACAAGGTGCAAGATTTATCAGTGGAAGTGAAATGTGGTTATATGGTTCATTGGTATTAAACAGAAAAATGTCGTATGAATTAGCAGGTAACTTTAATTTTGTTTCATCAGATACAGTAACCAAAACAATTTTCACAGATAGTGTTAAATTAAAACAAGTTTATTTTGGTAGATCATCAGGTAATCAAAATGCTAAATGGAAGTTATTGGATGATTTCAATAATAATGACAATGTACTTTATCAACAGTATGGTAAAATTATTACCAATGGTAAAAAAATTAGAACATACTCATTTTATTCATGGGACGGTGGAAATAAATATGTAGATTGGACAGGAACTGATACTATTCAAGTTCAAAACCAATTTTATACTAATTCAAACTGTTATTGGACAGGAACCATGCCTGTAGTTAAATTTGAAAGCTCTACTCATTTTTATTTATATGGTGGTAGCCATACTTTTGGTGATATTATATACAATGGAAGAAACGCAGGTGATCAGTATATAGAAATTCAACAACATTTAGTTGCAAGGGATATTACTATCAATGCATATGGAGCTCAAAGAATGACTTTATATCACCGTTTTACTTGTAGAGATTTTACATTTAAATACTTCGTACCCACTTCATATAATCAAACGATAGATTTTCAAGTAGATAATGGTTCAGTTTTTAGAAATGTTAAAATATTGGGTAATGGGTTAAATAGACCAAATGTATATTATAGGTATAATTATACTGCAGACAGTTTAACATTTGCTACTTTAAACGATTTATATTTCCAAGGTAATTATACCAAAACAATTAAAAAATATTTATCAGCAACAGGTGCTTGTGATAACAGATATAATTTTAGATGTGATGCAACCAATACTGCTATTTTAGCCGATACCGGAGTGGTAATGAGAACTGATTGGGTTAACATGCAAAATTTGAAGGTGCAAGGTGTAGGAAGTTTTATAGCAAACAATGCACTTGATTTAGGTGGTAATACAGGTTGGACAGTGAATCAACTTCCAACTATTAATTTTTATTGGGTTGGTGGCTCAGGTAACTGGTCAGATAAGAGCCATTGGGCTACTGCTAGTGGTGGAACAGGCGGTGCTTGTCCAGTTCCAACTCAAAACGATAACGTATTTTTTGACATCAATTCATTTACAGCGCCAAACCAAGCTGTAACTATTAATACTTCAGCCAATTGTTTGAACATGACTTGGAACAATGTAAATAATCCAATTATTAATAGCAGTTCTGATATCAATATTTATGGTTCAATGACATTAGATCCTAAATTACAATGGAATCACCAAGGTTGGGTTTATTTTAAATCAACTAAATTAGGAAATACAGTTACCACAAAAAATGTAAACATGTATCATGTTAATTTTAATGGAACTGGTGAGTGGACTTTAGGTGATAATTTTAGAAACCAATATGACTTTTATGTAAGTTCAGGTTCATTTGTATCGGGTGGAAAAACAATGAATGTGGGACGTAGTTTTTACTGCTGGACTGGAAATGTTACAAAAGTTAACCTAACAGGAACAGATACTATATATGTAACCAACGAATTTAGAATTTACCCTAATAATTTTACCCTAACCATGGGTAGTGCAGTTGTTAAATTCACAGGTACCAATCATTTTTATTTTACAGGTGGAAATAATACATACAGTGATTTAGTTTTCAACTCAGATAATACTGGAAACTCAATTATTAATATAGACTATAATAATACAGTTAGAAATTTAAAAATTAATGCTGCAGGTTACCAAACTGTAACATTGAATTCCGCATCAACATATAACGATGTAACCATGTTATTTAGAAGTCCTTCTAACAATTATCCAACATTAAATGTAAATGGAAACAATACGTTCAATGATTTTACATGTTCATCTACAGGTCTTCAAGGACCTTATGCTTATTTAAATGGAACCAATACTTATAATAATTTAAATATTTCGGGTGTTGGAACAAGGATTTTTATGGGTGCTAGTCAAACCCAAACAGTTAATGGTACATTGGCACTTGGAACAGGGTCATATCCATTATGGATTTATTCAACCAGTACAGGAACTCAAGCTACAATCAGAAAAACAACGGGAACTGTTTGTATGGATTTCCTTTGGGTAAAAGATATTAATGCAACAGGTGGAGCTTTATATTTTGCAGGAGGTTCAAGTACCAATTTAGGTAATAATACCAATTTAAGCTTTACATCTTGTGGTGGTTTTTATTGGGTAGGAGGATCAGGAAATTGGTCAGATTACTCACACCATTGGGCAAGAACATCGGGAGGATCAATACTACAAAGTAACGCGCCAACCGCGGCTGATGACATATATTTTGATGCCAATTCTTTCTCTACTACAGGTGAAGTAGTAACTATAGACATTCCAAGTCCTACTTGCCGTAATTTCTCATTTACATCTGCTTTATTCAATCCAACTTTAATTGGAAATAGTAGCTCAAAAGAAATGAATGTATATGGTAATTTAAGATTAATTACCAACATGAACCAAAACTTTACTGGTAATTGGAATTTCTTAGCATCTAACGATTCTAACGAGGTAAATACTGCTGGTAAAACTTTACAAAGAGCTAATTTTAATGGAGGAACTAACGGTTTAGGCGGTTGGATTTTCAGAAATAATTTTGCAGTAACAGATTCCATTAATTTTAACAATGGAACATTCAGAGCTAATGGAAAACAAATAGATTGTAAATATTTTAATTTAGCTACTGCTAATACAAGAAAACTAGATTTAAGCAGTTCAATCATTAATATCAATGATGGTGCTTGGAATCCTTCAAATACATCTAATTTAACTTTTGTAAAAGGTACTTCTGAAATCATATTAAAAGGAACTTCAAATAGTAATTTTTATGGAAATGGATTAACTTATAATAAAGTTACTTTCCGTCCAACTACTACTATGACTGGTACTTTAACAGGAGCAAATACTTATGCTACCCTTCGTTTTGAAGGTGGTGTGAATGCCTCGTTAGAACCTGTAATTCAAAATGCAACGCAGTTTGAATTTGCTGGTACTTGTTTGAAAAATATTGGAATCGAATCAACAGTTGCTGGTACACAAGCTACATTTAGACAAACAACTGGTTCAGTAAATGCATTATTTGTTAATTTAAAAGACAATGTAGTTACAGGAGGTGCAACTTTTGTTGCTAAACAAAGTATAAATATTGGAA
This sequence comes from Bacteroidota bacterium, assembly GCA_947453415.1. Classification (GTDB taxonomy): domain Bacteria; phylum Bacteroidota; class Bacteroidia; order UKL13-3; family UKL13-3; genus JAAFJM01. Next base: position 31,542 of record CANGGG010000020.1, read on the forward strand.
ATAATTCAGGATGGAGTTTTACAAGTAGTCCTGCTTTAAGTATATCATTAAATAATGGTCTTGTAAATTGTTTAAGAAACAATGATGGATGGGCTAAAGTAAATGTTTTACAAGGTAAGAGTCCATTTACTTATTTATGGTCAACCAGTGAAACCAGTGATTCAATTTCTGGATTAATCCCGGGTATTTATACAGTAACTGTAAAAGATTCAAATGGCTGTTCTGCAACTGATGCTATTTCAATTGTAAACGTACCTTCTGCACTTGCTACTGTAAATTGGAATGCAAGCGCATACGATATATGCCAAGGAACAACAATCAATTTTACGCCAAATGAAATTTCTACTTCGTTGAGATTTGATGGTTCTGACGATTATGTTAAAGCAGACCACAAAAGCTATTTAAATACTACTAATTTAACAGTAGAAGCATGGGTAAAAGCTGATCCTACACAAGTAGGTTATGCCACCATTGTTGACAAAGGAAGTAATACATCAAATGGTAACGGTTGGTCGCTTCAGTTTGATGGTAGCAATGGTAATGTTAGATTTTGGAATGCAAATGCTGTAGCAGTAAGTTCTACAACAATTAAAGACAATGCTTGGCATCACGTTGCTGCTACTTTTGACGGTTCAAATTATAAAATATATGTAGACGGTGCTTTAGAAAATACAGTATTGTCATCAACAGCGCCTATCAATAATGATTCAGCTTTATTCATTGGTAATTCATTAGCTGGTGGAACAAATTTTAAAGGTGTATTAGATGAGGTAAGAGTATGGAACGTAGCTAGAACTCAAACGCTTATTCAAACTAATAGAAACAAAGATTTAACAGGTACTGAAACAGGTTTAGTGGCTTATTATAGCATGGAATATTATGCTGGCACAAATGTGTTAAGAGATATTACTGCAAATGCTAATAACGCTAAATTAACAAATATGGATTCAACTACAGCATGGATAACTCCAGGTGCTGTAAATTCAACTGTAACTTATTTATGGAATTTTGGTGACTTTACAACAAGTGCATTAAAAACTCCTTCAAAATTATATTCATCTCCAGGAACATATAACGTATCATTAGGAACATTTGATAAAAATGGTTGTCCTAATTATGTTAATAAAACCATTCGTGTAAGTCAAATTACAGCTACTGTAGTAAAAAATAATATTCCTTGTAAAGGAATAATTAATGGATCTATTTCAATTACAGCTACCAATGGTATATTACCATATTTATATTCAATTGATAATGGAGTTACTTATACATCAGTATCAAATTATACTGGATTAAATATTGGAACTTATATAGTAAAAGTTAAAGATTCAATAGGATGTGTATCTGCTGCACAAACTTTTACAATTACTCAACCAAGCACTTCATTATCATTTACTTTATCAAAACTTGGACCTGTATGTGGATCTAGTTCAAATGCAACTGGTCAAATTACCATTACAGGAGTAGGTGGAACTTCACCTTATTCATATTCAAGAAATGATGGTATTACTTATCAAACTTCAACTTTATTTGATCAGTTACCAAAAGGTAGATACACAGTAAGGGTAAGGGATGCAAACAATTGTATTAACTTTGACTCAAATGTGGTATTAACAGATTTTGATACTACAAAACCTGTATTTACTTCTTGCCCATCAAATATTAGTTTCTATGCTGATTCAAGTTGTTCAACTAGTGCAACATACTCAACTCCAACTGCAACCGATAATTGTAGAACTCCAAGTGTTACATTATCTCAAGGTTTAGCAAGTGGAAGTATATTCCCTATTGGAGTATCAACAGTTACTTATATAGCTAACGATAGCAATGGAAATACAAAAACTTGTTCATTTACAGTAACTATTCAAGATACGATAAAACCAGTAGTAGTCACGCAGGATATAACAGTTCAATTAAATGGTTCTGGAACTGCAACTATTACAGGTTCTCAAGTGGATAATGGTTCAAGTGATGGATGTGGTATAGCTAGCAGAACTGTTTCTCCAAGTACTTTTAATAGTTCAAAACGCGGTACAAATACTGTAACTTTAACAGTAACCGATAATAATGGAAATGTTAAAACAGCTTATGCAACTGTAACGGTTCAAGATACAATTAAACCAACAGCAATAGCTCAAAATAGAACAGTTTATTTAAATGCTACAGGTGTTGCCACTATTACTGCAGCTCAGGTAGATAATGGAAGTACAGATAATTGTGGAATTGCAACCAGAACATTAAGTAAATCTAGTTTTGATTGTTCAAATGTTGGATTAGTTGCGGTAAAATTATATGTAACTGATACAAGTGGTAATATTGACAGTGCAAATGCAGTTATAACAGTACAAGATACAGTTAGACCTAAGGTTGTTACTAAAAATATTACAGCTCAATTAAATGCTTTAGGTACTGTAACAATTAGCGCATCACAATTAGATAACGGATCAAGTGATTCTTGTGGAATTGCTAATATGACAGTTAACACAAGTACATTTACTTGTAGTAATATTGGTGCTAATACAGTTATCCTAACCGTAATAGATAATAACGGTAATTTTAAAACTGGTTATGCCACAGTAACTATTCAAGATACAGTTAAACCTGTAGTAATTACTCAAAACATAACGATTCAGTTAAATAGTTCTGGAACAGCATCTATTACAGCATCTCAAGTGAATAATGGTTCAAACGATGCTTGTGGTATAGCAAGCATGAGTGTTTCACCAAGTTCATTTACTGTTAGTAATGCGGGTGCTAATACAGTAACATTATCTATTACCGATAATAATGGCAATGTTAAAACAGGAACAGCAATTGTAACTATTCAAGATACAATTAAACCTACAGTAATTACTAGAAACATAACTGTACAATTAGATGCATCAGGAAATGCTTCAATTATAGCATCTCAAGTAAATAATGGTTCAAACGATGCTTCTGGTATTGCTTCAATTAGTGTGTCACCATCTACATTTACATGTAGTAATAAAGGAGCAAATACAGTTACATTAACTGTAACTGATAACAATAGCAACGTAAGCACTGGTACAGCAATTGTAACTGTTCAAGATACAATTAGTCCAGTAGTAAATACCAATCCATTTGTAACTGTATACTTAAATGCAAATGGTACAGCAAACATAGTAAGTTCATTATTTAATAATGGAAGTACAGATAATTGTGGAATTGTAAGTTATTCAACTTCACCAAGTACTGTATCATGTTCAGATGTAGGATTAAAAACAATTACATTGTATGCAACTGATGCAAGTGGAAACGTTGGTTCGGCAACTGCTACAGCAGTTGTATTAGATCCAATTTTACCAGTAGCAAGACCAAAAGCTAGATTTACAGCATATTTATCAGCAAGTGGTCAAGCTATTATTACTCCAGCATTATTAGACAGTGCTAGTACGGATAATTGTAATATTACAAGTATCGTTTTAAGTCAAAATGCTTTCAACTGTTCGCATGTAGGTAATAACAATGTAGTATTTACCGTTCAAGATCAAAGCGGTAACTCTCGTTCAGCTACAGTTATAGTAAATGTTTTAGATACAGTTAGACCAATAGCAATTGCTAAAAATGTTTCAGTTGAATTAAATTCAAGTGGAACTGTAAGTATAACAGGTGCTCAAATAAATAATGGTTCTACCGATTTTTGTGGTATTGCTTCTTACAGCGTTTCACCAAGTACATTTACTTGTTCTAATATTGGTGCAAATACTGTTACATTATCTGTAACAGATGTGAATGGAAATGTAAAAACAGCAACGGCAACTGTTACAGTAGGAGATACAGTAGTACCAACAGTTGTAACAAGAAACATTACAGTACAATTAGATGCTACAGGAAATGTAACTTTAACTGGTGCTCAAGTAAACAATGGTTCAACTGATGCTTGTGGAATTGCTACATTAGCAGTTTCACCAAGTTCATTTACTTGTTCAAATACAGGAGCCAACACAGTTACTTTAACAGTAACTGATAATAATGGTAATATTAAAACGGGTACGGCTACAGTAACTGTAGCTGATACAGTAAGACCATTAGTAGTAACTCAAAACATAACAGTACAATTAAATAGTTCAGGCAATGCAAGTATTACTGCTTCACAAATTAACAATGGTTCAAGTGATGCTTGTGGTATTGCTACATTAGTAGTTTCACCAAGTACATTTACATGTTCAAATATTGGAGCTAATACTGTAACATTAACAGTAACTGATAATAAAGGAAATGTTAAAACAGGAATTGCTACAGTAACAGTTCAAGATTTAACAGTACCAGTTGCAATAGCTAAAAATATCAATGCTTATTTAAATGCTTCTGGAACAGTTACAATAACTGGAGCTCAAGTAAATAATAACTCAACAGATGCTTGTGGAAGTTTAACCTATTCAGTTTCGCCTAGCACATTTGTTTGTTCTAATACTGGTGCAAATACAGTTACATTAACAGTAACAGACGGAAGCAATAATTCGTCAACGGCTACAGCCACTGTAACAGTTATAGACACCATTGTTCCAATTGTAACTACTCAAAACATAACTGTTCAATTAAATGCTTCAGGAAATGCATCAATAACAGCATCTCAAGTAAATAATGGTTCAACAGATGCTTGTGGTATTGCCACTTTAAGTGTTTCACCAAATACATTTACTTGTTCAAATGTTGGAGCTAATACAGTAACCTTAACAGTAACTGATGCAAAAGGAAATAGCAAATCTGGTTATGCCACAGTAACAATTCAAGACGTTACCGCACCAGTTGCTACAGCTAAAAATATCAATGCATATTTAAATGCAGCAGGTGCAGTTTCAATAACTGGTGCTCAATTAAATAATGGATCAACGGATGCTTGTGGCGGATTAACATTTGCTGCAAGTCCTAATTCATTTACATGTTCAAACACAGGAGCTAATACAGTAACATTTACTGCCACTGATGTAAATAATAATTCATCAACTGCTTCTGTTACAGTAACAGTAATAGATACAATAGTACCAACTGTAATTACACAAAACATCACAGTACAATTAAATTCAGCTGGAACTGTAAGTATTACAGGTGCTCAAGTGAATAATGGTTCAACAGATGCTTGTGGAATTGCTTCATTAAGTGTTTCACCAAGTACATTTACTTGTTCAAACGTAGGAGCAAATACAGTAATATTAACTGTTACAGATGCTAAAGGAAATAGCAAAACAGGTTACGCAACTGTAACCGTTCAAGATGTAACTGCACCAGTTGCAGTAGCTCAAAACATCAATGCTTATTTAAATGCAGCTGGAACAGTTTCAATAACAGGTGCTCAAATAAATAATGGTTCAACTGATGCTTGTGGTGGTTTAACTTATTCAGTAACTCCAAGCACATTTAATTGTTCAAACACAGGTGCAAATACAGTAACCTTAACCGTAACAGATGCTAATAATAATTCATCAACTGCTTCTGCTACAGTAACAGTTATTGACACAATTGTACCTACAGTTATTACACAAAATATAGCTGTACAATTAAACGCTTCTGGTACTGTAAGTATTACAGCCGCTCAAGTGAATAATGGTTCAAGTGATGCTTGTGGTATTGCTACATTAGCAGTTTCACCAAGTACATTTACATGTTCAAATATTGGAGCTAACTCAGTAATTTTAACTGTAACTGATAGTAAAGGCAATGTTAAAACTGGATATGCTACGGTAACAGTAGCAGATACAGTTAGACCTATAGTTGTAACACAAAATATCACAGTTCAATTAAATAGCATAGGTGCTGCAACAATTACAGCTTCTCAAGTAAATAATGGCTCAAGTGATGCTTGTGGAATTGCAACAACAACAATTTCACCAAGTACATTTACATGTTCAAATGTTGGTGCTAACACAGTAACATTAACAGTAACCGATAATAACGGAAATGTAAAAACAGGAATAGCAACAGTAACTGTTCAAGATACAGTAAGACCTGTTGTAAATACTCAAAACATTTCAGTTCAATTAAACAATTTAGGTGCTGCATCAATTACAGCATCTCAAATAAATAACAGCTCAACTGATGCTTGTGGTATTGCTACAGTAACAGTTTCACCAAATTCATTTACTTGTTCAAATATTGGTGCTAACACAGTAACATTAACAGTAACTGACGTAAACGGAAATGTAAAAACAGGAACGGCAACAGTAACAGTAAATGATACAGTAAGACCAATAGCAGTAACTCAGAACATCACTGTTCAATTAGATGCTACGGGAAATACTACTATTACTGCATCTCAAATTAACAATGGTTCAAGTGATGCTTGTGGAATTGCAACAACTACAGTTTCGCCAAGTACATTTACTTGTTCAAATATTGGAGCTAACACAGTAACATTAACAGTTACCGATAATAACGGAAATGTTAAAACTGGAACAGCAACGGTAACAGTAGCAGATACAGTAAGACCAGTTGTATTGACTCAAAATATTTCAATACAATTAAATAATTCAGGAAATGCAAGTATTACAGCAGCTCAAATAAATAATGGCTCAAGTGATGCTTGTGGAATTGCTAATGTAACAGTTTCGCCAACTTCATTTACTTGTTCAAATGTTGGTGCTAACACAGTAACATTAACAGTAACTGATGTAAACGGAAATGTAAAAACAGGAACAGCAACAGTAACTGTAAATGATACAGTAAGACCAGTTGTTATTACTAAAAACATCACTGTTCAATTAGATGCTACAGGAAATACATCAATTATTGCTTCCCAAGTAAATAATGGATCAAATGATGCTTGTGGAATTGCTACTTTAAGTGTTTCACCAAATACATTTACTTGTTCTAATACAGGTGCAAACACTGTAACATTAACAGTAACCGATGTAAACGGAAATGTTAAAACAGGAACTGCTACAGTAACTGTTCAAGATACCGTTAAACCAATTGTAGTTACTCAGAATATATCAGTTCAATTAGATGCAACAGGTAATACTTCAATACTTGCTTCACAAATTAACAATGGTTCAAGTGATGCATGTGGTATTGCAACTGTAACAGTTTCACCTAGTACATTTAATTGTACAAAAATTGGAAACAATACAGTAACATTAACAGTAACAGATAATAAAGGAAATGTACAAACAGGAACAGCAACTGTAACAGTATCTGATACTGTTAGACCAGTTGTTATTACTAAAAACATTACTGTTCAATTAGATGGTACAGGAAATGCAACAATAATAGGATCTCAAGTTAATAATGGTTCGAGTGATGCTTGTGGAATTGCTTCAATGACAGTTTCTCCAAATACATTTAACTGTACAAATATTAGCACTCCAGTTTCAGTAGTTTTAACAGTAACAGATAATAATGGAAATGTAAATACTAATACAGCATTAGTAACTCTTGTAGATGTAGTTAAACCAGTAGTAGTTACTAAAAATGCAACTATTCAATTAAACTCATCTGGAAATGCTACATTAAATTTATCACAAATTGAAAATGGAAGTACAGACAATTGTGGAATTGCAACAAAAGTTTTAAGTAAAACAGCATATAATTGTTCAAATACAGGTTCAAATACAGTTTATTTAATTGTAACTGATAATTATGGAAATAAAGATTCAGCTGCTGCAACTGTTTTGGTTCAAGATTTAATTAAACCAGTAGCAGTTAGTCAAGATATAACATTATTCTTAAACGCATCAGGAACTGGAACAGTTCCTGCCACAGACATAGATAATGGAAGTACTGATAATTGTAACATTGCAACTAGAGTATTAAGCAAATCAACCTTTAATTGTACCAATGTTGGTTTCAATACAGTTTATTTAATTGTTTCGGATCCTTCTGGTAACAAAGATTCAGTAACTGCATCTATAAATGTTAGAGATACAATTAGACCAGTTGTTGTTACTAAAAACATTATTGCACAATTGGATGCTACAGGTAACTTAACTATTTTACCTAGTCAAGTTGATAATGGTACATATGATGCATGTAACTTTACATTAAGTGTATTACCAAATACATTTACATGTGCTCAAGCAGGACCAAATACAGTTGTATTAACAGCTAGAGATGCAAGTAACAATGTTAGTTCACGCGTAGCAATTGTAACTGTTCAAGATACAGTTAAACCAGTTGTTATAACACGTAATATCAATGCATACTTAAATGCTTCAGGCAATACAGGTTTAATAACTGCTTCTCAAATTAATAATGGAACAAGTGATGCTTGTGTAATTACATCATTATTAGTTTCACCTAATACATATACTTGTTCTCAAGTTGGAGCAAATACTATTACATTAACTGCAACAGATTATAACAATAATGTTCAATCTGGAACTGCAATTGTAACAGTAATAGATACGATTAGTCCTACATTAGTTTCAAAAAACATTTCAGTTTATTTGAATGCTTCTGGAAATGTTTCAATAACAGGTTCACAATTAAATAATGGATCTTCTGACAATTGTAGTATTGCTAGTATAAATGTTTTACCAAATAGTTTTACTTGTTCAAATATTGGAGCAAATACAGTAACCTTAACTTTAACAGATGTTAACGGAAATGTTAAAACTGGAACTGCTACAGTTACTGTAGTAGATACCATTACTCCAATTGTAATAACTCAAAATAGAACTGTTTACTTAAATGCAAGTGGTTCGGCTTCTGTTACTGCAGCTCAAATAAATAATGGTTCAACAGATGCTTGTGGAATATCTACAATATCATTAACACCAACTACATTTAACTGCCTAAACGTTGGAAATAACACTGTTGTTTTATCAGTAACTGATATAAACAATAATGTTAGAACAGGTACAGCAATTGTTACAGTTATTGATACAGTTAAACCAGTTGCCATTGCTCAAAACATAACAGTTCAATTAAATGCAAGTGGATCGGCAACAATAACTGGCGCTCAAGTTAATAATAACTCAACTGATGCATGTGGAATAAATACTTCATTATTATCAGTAGCTCCAAATACATTTACATGCTCAAACATTGGTGCCAATTCAGTGGTATTAACAGTAACAGATGTGAATGGAAATATCAGCACTGCCAATGCAATAGTTACTGTAGCAGATACAGTAAGACCAGTTGTAATTACCAAGAACATAACAGTTCAATTAAATGCAAGCGGATCGGCAACAATAACTGGCGCTCAAGTTAATAATAATTCAACTGATGCTTGTGGAATTAACACTTCATTATTATCAGTATCACCAAGTTCGTTTACATGTTCAAATGTTGGATCAAATTCAGTTACTTTAACTGTAACTGATGTGAATGGAAATGTTAAAACTGGAATTGCTACTGTAACTGTTCAAGATACAATTAAACCAATTGTTTTAACTCAAAACATATCAATACAATTAAGTGCAACAGGAAATGCTTCAATAACAGCTGCTCAAATTAACAATGGTTCAACTGATGCATGTGGAATTAATAATTCATTATTATCGGTTTCGCCAAGTTCATTTAATTGTGCTAATATTGGTACTAACTCAGTTACATTAACAGTAATTGATGTAAATGGTAACATTCAAACTGGAACAGCAACAGTAACAGTTTCTGATACAGTTAGACCAGTTGTAATTACTAGAAATTTATCAGTTCAATTAAATGCGTCAGGAAATGCATCAATAACAGCTGCTCAAATTAATAATGGTTCAACAGATGCTTGTGGAATTAACACATCATTATTATCAGTATCTCCAAGTACATTTACCTGTTCAAATGTTGGATCTAACACAGTTACCTTAACCGTAACAGATGTGAATGGAAATGTTAAAACTGGAACTGCCGTTGTAATTGTAATAGATACAATTAAACCTGTAGTTATTACCAAAAACATAACTGCATATTTAAGTTCAACAGGAACAACATCGATTACAGCTTCACAGGTAAACAATGGTTCAACTGATGCTTGTGGAATTGCTACTTTAAGTGTTTCTCCAAGTACATTTACTTGTACTAATGTTGGTGCAAATACAGTTACCCTAACAGTAACAGATGTAAATGGAAATATTAAAACAGGTACAGCAATTGTAACAGTTCAAGATACTGTTAAACCTATTGTAAATACTCGAAATATTTCTGTTCAATTAAATAGTTCAGGCGCCGCTTCAATAGTTGCTGCTCAAATTAATAATAGTTCAACAGATTCATGTGGAATAGCATCTGTAACTGTATCACCAAGTTCATTTACATGTTCAAATATTGGTTTAAATACAGTGGTGTTAACAGTAACCGATGTGAATGGAAATATACAAACTGGATTGGCAACTGTAACAGTAAATGATACAGTAAGACCAGTTGTTATAACTCAAAATATAACTGTACAATTAAATAGTACTGGTGCTGCAACAATTACTGCTTCACAAATTAATAATGGTTCAACTGATGCC
>CANGGG010000021.1 GCA_947453415.1 Bacteroidota bacterium
ACCTATATCCACTTTACCGTTTTCAGGTAGTACCTTACTATCTACTATATTTATATATGGTCCTTTGGTAGCATGCATGATAAAATCTGATAATGCAATTTTTGTACTTGCACTTTTAAACGTTAAATTGTCTTGACCTTGTCGTTTAGATATTAAATAACTAGCCTGAGTTGAACTTTCTTCATGGGTTTTTCCAATAAACTCCATGGTTTTGGGATCCATTTCCCAATGTAATTTTTCAAAACTACCTTCGTATAAATTATAAGCAAAATCGCTATTTATTTCATAAGGATTTAGGTAAGTAAAATCACCAAAACGCTTTTCTAAGTTGATATAAGCATTTATTTTTTTAGTAACAAAAGCTACTTTGCTTGTATCTCCTGGCCAATATTGACGAAAAATTGCATTCTTACTTAATATTTCTACAGGTTTTAATTCATACAAATCGGCTATTAATTCACCATCATCAATGGTCATACTTCCTTTTGCGTTCATAGCCATAGGAGTTAAAATTAATACTCCTCTTAATTCAGCTTTTCCATTTGATATTTTTAAAGGTTCACCTTGGTTAAATATAAACATGGTATCTTGATAAGGAACCCAATGATTATATACGCTTGTTGAACTAACAACTGATGGATACAAATCTGTTTGGTCATTTTTAAAATATTCACAATTGGCATTCATGCTATCCAATAACAAGTTAAACCTATTGCTTTTTGACTTTGATGACAAGTAAGTAATTATTCCATCGCCTATTAAACCTTCATTACTTAAACTTAAAGCAAATTGTCCGGTGCCTTTTCCCTTGTATAAATTATAATTAGAATTAAAGTCGTTTGGAATATAAAAACCCAATGATTTATCGGGCTGTAAATTTATTTCTTGTCGCATATCTGGAACAATTCCATCGCTATACAACATTCCTGGTAATGCCAAAGTATATAAATTTAAATCACTTAAACTGTCTATTTTAAAAGGATCTACAGAAAAGAAAAACCTGTCTTGAACATAATTTCCTTGCTGTGTAGTTGGGTAATCATAATATACTTTTGAACCCACTTCACTTGTAAATTTGGGGTATCCAGGATAATTTTTTCTACTACTTTTGTTATAAGGATAATCTATTTCTAATGTTCCATATATATTTTGAAGTACACTTTTTACATTGGCCAAATATCCCAAAGTATCATCTTGATATAAAAATTTAAGTGAATCAACATTGTTTAGTCTTACATCAAATTTGGTGTAATCAAACGAAAAATTACTTCCATAAAAATCGGCCATACCCGCACGTAATTTCCCGTTAAAATCAATGGTTCTGTTTTTCTTAATTGTTAAAATTTGTTCTTTTGGCGTTACTTCTACATTTTGTGAATCACTGAACTTAAACTTACCAACTCCTTGAATAATCAAATCATTGTTGATTAAACTCAAAGCAGCATTAGGAATTGCACTAATGATTGATTTAAAACTAATAGCATCATAATCTGTTCTTCCCATATGTGAGTTCACATAATCTTTCAGTTTTGTTTTAATAGTAACTGTTTTTAACTGTTCATTATAATTTAAAAAACCTCTATCATTTAACTCTATCATCATTATTTTTATATCGCTTAAATCACTCTTGTGATAAGTAGCATACGACTCAATATTGAATGAAGTTATTTTATATTTTTCACAATAAGTTTTTATGCGTTGCAATGGATTATAATCCAACATTCCTTGTAATCTTTCATAAATAATATCTCTAAAATAATTAATTGATTGAAATTTTGCTGGATCATCTCCAGCTATGTTATTTAAATCAATTTTCGGATTATTAACATTCCATTGTAGTTCATCTACATAAAACTCTAAATTGTGAAAATAATCAACAAATGGAGCGGCACTTATTCCCATTTTTTTATCACGGTACAAGCTTATTTTATCTTCATTTACCAAATAAGTAAACTTCAATTGTGGATGAAAAATAGAGTCTTTATCTAAAAAAATTGTTAACTCTACTTTATCATTTGTAATTTTATTATCGCGCATAAAAAACTCATCACTGGCAATTCGCATCACAGGTTTATTTTTAAAATAAAAATACAATTCAGCTTTTTGATTATCCGAGCTTTTACCTACTACCAATGCACCTTTTAATCCAAAACCACCTTTATATTTTGCTTTGCCATAAGTAATTCCACTAAATGTTTGCGAGGTGCTTTCAAACTGCGGATAAATTGATTTATTTCCTTGGTTACTTCCTAATGGTTTATCATATACTTTCCCCATTACAGGCTCTTTAAATCTATCTTTATAGGTAAGCATGGCGCTATCTGCAGTCATTAAACCATCGTATAAATTAATGGAGTAATTATTCAATTTTGCAAATACTCGCGCTGTATCTAAACCCACTCTCGACCAATCTACTTTTCCACCCTTGCCCACAAACTGATTGGTACCTGCATAATACTTTCCATTTGTTCTTAAAATTTCAAAAGTATCTCCAGGTGTATAACATATTAAATCTAAATTCTTAAAAATAAAAGTAGCTTGTCCTTCCATTTTTAAATCCACATCAGCAGCGTTACAAACCCAAACCGAAGTTCCCATTTTAAGCATTACATTATCGGCAAATACATTTTTTGAAACATTTAAAAATCTTTTAAATTCCTCAGAATTTTTCTTCAAAGCACCCGCTAAAGTTTTTTGCCAATTGTCAAATTTTACTAATTGATTATTTGCCACCAATGCATTGATAGTTTGCATGTAAAAATAAAATTCAGTACTTGGCTGCATTTGTTTTTGAAGCATTTCGTTACAAAGCTTTACCATTTGCTGCTTTTGTGGCAAACTGAATTTTCCAGTATTATAATTTGCTGAAAAATTTTCTGCTTCATCTTTTGCATCGCTTTTTCCACTTCGCATAAACGATTCAAATTCGCTTATAAAAACATTGGGATCGTAAGAGAAACTTGTTGGACGTTGGGCTAATAAATTAGTGTTTGATAAAATGTATAAAAGCGCAATAAATATGGTTTTTTTCATTGGGTGCAAGATAAGAATTTTGATTTGTGATTTTTGAATTTTGAATTACTTGTTTTTCGTTGGCTATACTTCGACTTTGCTCAGTAACCGTGAACGGCAATTGATCTATTGTCTATTGTCCATCGTCTATCGTCTATCGTTCATTGTTTGTCGTCTATTGTTCAAAGTAAACCAAATTGTCATCAACGGAAATACTACAATTTTTACCTAAGTAAACGCTTAAATTCAAGTTTTCGTGACCGGCCGGAAAGCCATAAAATACAGGAAAATTATATTCTTGGACAGCTTCTTGAATAATTTCAAAACAAGATTTATTAAAAGCAAATGGCGCTGAATTTTCATTCATATCGTTCATTCCGCCTACTATTAAAGCTTTTAAATTTTTTAATTTTCCCGCACGTTTAAATGTTTGCATCATTCTATCTATGTGATAAAAATATTCGCCAATGTCTTCAATAAAAAGAATTTTATTATCAAAGTCTAAATCGCTGCTGCTTCCTAATAAGCTAAATAAAACTGATAGATTTCCACCTACTAATTCACCCGAAACGTTTTTGTTTTTATTGAATGGGTGCTGCGCAAATTGCATAGTAATTGGATTGCCAAACAATGCGTTTTTTAAACTTTCAATGGTTTCTGTATTAAAATATTTGCCTTGCATGGTAACAGGCATGCAACTATGCAAAGTTGTTATTCCAAAGTTTTGATTGATATGTGCATGCAAAACAGTTACATCGCTAAAACCAGCTATTATTTTAGGTTTCTGAACAAACTTTGTAAAATCCAGTTGATCTATAATTCTAACCGTTCCATAACCTCCTCTTGCAATAATAATGGCGTTTACTTCCTCATTATCCATTAGTTCTTGGAAAGCATTTGCCCTTATTTCATCACTACCTGCAAAGGCATTTTGCTTTGCAAACAATGATTCATTGACCAATACATTTAAACCCCAACTTTCAAAAATGTTTGTTGCATTTTCAATCATTTCTTTATCTACATGCCTTGCTGTGGCTGCTATTGCAATGGTGCTTCCCTTCGTTAAAAACATGATTTATCAAGTTAATTTTTTCAAAAATAGTTTTTTCAAAAGAATTAATTTGAGTTTATTCCTGAAAAAAAGTTTTAAATTAAAACCAATTAATTAATATTGATGTTTAAATAAAAAAAATAATACTTGCAACCAATGAAAAAGATACTACTTGCCATTTTAATTTCAATATTTTATTTAACACCTTTATTGGCTCAAATTGGTAAATTACAAATTGGCGTTCAAACAGGTTTTGCAAAACCTATAGGACAATTTGCAAGTGGTTTTGGTTTTTATCCTGATAATGGATATGCAACAATTGGAAGTAATTATAAGGTTTATGCAGAATATAGGGCAAAGGGAGTTTTATATTTTGGATTAAATTACATCAATTTTTCCAACTCACTTGATGAAGGAAATTTGAGGTATGGATTTAATAATAGGTTTTCAACCAATAATGTAAAAATTGATGAAAAATCAAACACACAAGGAGTTTTAGGAGCTTTAATAATTAAAGGTACTGAAACTCCATTGTTTATAAAAGGTTATTTAGGAATGGGTTATTCCACATCTGCAAAATTTAGTGCCAAAAATACAATTGAATCCACTTCAGTTCTATCCTCCACCTCAGATTTAGGATTTGTTTCAGGAATTGGTATAGGTTTTTATGTGCCAATTTCAAATAAATGGTTCATTGAATTGGAAGGTGACTATTTAACAAGTTATGCAAAACCTAAAAATATTACTTATCAAAATAATTTAAACAACGATAGTGTAATTTTAGGTGACATAAGCTACAACCAAACAGTAATCAATATCAATGTTGGAGTAGGTATTTTCTTGTTCAACGACTAAATTCAAATATATAATTGACATATTATTTTTAGCGTTATAATTTATAATTATATTCGCAGCATGATGTCAAAACACTTAATAGCTCCTTCCATTCTTTCAGCCAACTTTGCGCAGCTTGGAAACGATATTGAAATGATTAATAAAAGTGAAGCCGATTGGTTTCATGTAGATATTATGGATGGTGTTTTTGTTCCTAATATTTCATTTGGTTTTCCAATTATGAAATCGTTACAAAAGCTAGCAACCAAAACTTTAGATGTTCATTTAATGATTGTTCAACCTGAACGTTATATCAATGATTTTAAAGATACTGGAGCAAATATTCTTTCAGTTCATTACGAAGCTTGTACGCATTTACACAGAACCATTCATGCCATTAAAGAAGCAGGAATGAAGGCTGGTGTGGCTATCAATCCTCATACCTCTATTGATTTGTTAAAGGATGTAATAGCCGATATAGATTTAGTATGTATGATGAGTGTGAATCCAGGTTTTGGTGGACAAAAATTCATTGAAAATACCTATCAAAAATGTACTGATTTGAAAAATTTAATTCTTCAAAAAAACAGTCATTGCTTAATAGAAATTGATGGGGGTGTAAATGAAATAACCGCTCCAAAATTATTAGCAGCTGGCGCAAATGTATTGGTAGCAGGAAATTATGTTTTTTCATCAAAAAATCCTATTGAAACAATAGCTAGTTTAAAAGCTTTGCAATAAAATTTCTAGAAATAATTGTTCTTCAAAAAACTTTTGTAATTTCACC
Source organism: Bacteroidota bacterium (assembly GCA_947453415.1). GTDB lineage: Bacteria > Bacteroidota > Bacteroidia > UKL13-3 > UKL13-3 > JAAFJM01. Next base: position 5,685 of record CANGGG010000021.1, read on the forward strand.
CAATAATATTTCCCTAAAAATGAATAAACTTCCTATCATTGGTATAACCATTGGCGATTTAAATTCAATTGCTCCAGAAGTAGTAATAAAAACTTTAAGCGACTCTAGAATTTGCGACTATTGTATTCCTGTTATTTATGCTTCTCCTAAAGTAATTGGCTTTTGGAAAAAGTTAGTGGGCATGCCCGATTTTTTTGTAAATATTATTAGAAATGTAGAACAAGTTCATACCAAAAAAGTAAATTTGGTTACTTGTTGGGAAGAAGAAGTTGAAATAAAAATTGGTGAAGCCAATGAAAATGGTGGCAAGTATGCTTTTAAAAGTTTAGAAATTGCAACACGTGATTTAAAAGATGGTAAAATAGATGGTTTAGTAACTGCACCATTGAATAAAAATTTAGTAAATAGCGAATTACTTCCATTTAAAGGACATACAGAATATTTAGCTCATGAATTAAATAGTCATAATTATTTGATGTTTTTAGTAAGTGAGAACCTGAAAATTGGTTTAGTAACCGGTCATGTTCCTATTAAAGAAGTGGCAGCAAAATTAACTACTGAAAATATTTTAAAGAAAATAAAAACAATGAATGAGTCGTTGAAAAACGATTTCAATTGTCCAAAACCAAAAATAGCAGTGTTAGGTTTAAATCCGCATGCGGGCGATAATGGTTTAATTGGAAATGAAGAAAAAACTATCATAATTCCAGCGGTTACCGCAGCACAATCAGAAGGAATTACCGCTTTTGGTCCTTATCCAGCAGATGGATTTTTTGGCTCAAAACAATATGAAAAATTTGATGGCGTTTTAGCCATGTATCACGATCAGGGTTTGATTCCATTTAAATCGTTTGCATTCAGTGATGGAGTAAATTACACTGCTGGACTTAAAATGGTAAGAACATCGCCCGACCATGGAACTGCATACGACATTGCTGGAAAAAACAAAGCTGATGAGAGTAGCATGAGAAACGCACTTTACTTAGCATTAGATATTATTGCCAGAAGAACTGATAATGCAATTTTAAAAGCAAATCCGCTTGCTTTCCAACAGTTTAAACGTGAACGTTTTAGAATGGATTTTTAAACATTTTAAAACAATATTACATGATAACAGTTATTTTATAAAAAGAATAAATTGTTCATATTGCAAAACTTTTAAATAAACTAATGGCAAAAATAAAATTTGATAATAAAAATCCTGAATTCTTCAATGTATTAAAAGGCAGAGTTGAAGAATATTTTGAAACAAAAAATATAAAACAAACTGGAAATTATAAGTTGTTTACTAAAACAGCAATTTTATTTTCTGTATTAATAGCATGTTATACCATTTTAGTATTTTTTACTCCAGCATCTAATATGCTTAGTGCTGCTATATGTGTAATATTAGGAATCAATTTTGCATCTATTGGTTTCAACATTATGCACGATGGTGCACATGGAAGTTATTCTACTAAAAAATGGGTCAATGAAATCATGAGCTTATCTCTTAATGTGTTAGGCGGAAGTAGTTATATGTGGAAATTAAAACACAATATTAACCACCATTCATATACTAATATTGAAGGCATGGATGATGATATTGATATCAAACCTTTTATCAGAGTTCATCCTGAGCAAGATGGAAAGTGGTTTCATCGTTTTCAACATATTTATAGTTTTTTATTGTATGGTTTAACTTATTTATTTTGGATTTACTTTAACGATTTTAAAAAATATTTTGGAGGGCAAGTTTCCAAATTTGTTCCGTTGCGCAAAATGGATTTAAAAGAACATTTTATATTTTGGACCACTAAAATTGTTTATGTCTTTTTGTTTTTATTATTGCCTTTTTATTTTGCTGGGGTAGTAAAAACTTTGGTAGGTTATTCCATCGTAGTATTTGTAACTGGTTTAGTAATAGCTATTGTATTTCAATTGGCACATATAGTAGAAGACATGCCTTTTATTGATACCAATGGCACATCTCATAAAATTGAAACTGAATGGGCTATTCACCAAATTAATACCACAGCTGATTTTGCAACCAAAAGTAAAACCATGACATGGTTCATGGGTGGATTAAACTTTCAAGTTGAACATCATTTGTTCCCAAAAATTAGTCATGTTCATTATCCTCAAATTCACAAAATAGTAAAACAAGCTTGTAAAGAATTTGATGTAAAGTATCGCGAGTTTCCAACAGTAATTAGTGCTGTACAATCGCACTTGTTACATTTAAAAGCCATGGGAGTGGCATAAAAAATATTGAAAAACAAAAAAGCCATTCGTTGATTACGAGTGGCTTTTTTTTTGGATTTATTGTAAACCTCGAACTATTTTTTTCATAAAAAAAACCAATTCTGAAACAGAATTGGTTTTTTTTAAATTTATAACTGTTGTAAATTATAAAGTTCCTGCTACCGCTTTTTGAACTAAATCTGCAGCTTCTTTTAATACAATTGCAGAGTATACTTTCAATCCACTTTCATCTATTAATAATTTAGCAGCTTCGGCATTAGTTCCTTGTAAACGAACAATAATTGGAACGGGAATGTTACCAATTGATTTATAAGCGTCCACAACACCTTGAGCAACTCTATCGCAACGAACAATTCCACCAAAAATATTGATCAAAATTGCTTTTACGTTTGGATCTTTCAAAATAATACGGAAACCCGCTTCTACAGTTGTTGCATTAGCACTACCACCTACGTCTAAAAAATTTGCAGGATCACCACCACTTAATTTAATAATATCCATTGTAGCCATTGCCAATCCAGCACCATTAACCATGCAACCAACGTTTCCATCCAATTTAACATAGTTCAAATCATGTTTTTTAGCTTCTACTTCAGTAGGATCTTCTTCAGCTGTGTCGCGCATTGCAGCGTAATCAGCATGACGGTATAAAGCGTTGTCATCAATATCCACTTTTCCATCTACCGCAATAATTTTATTATCGCTGGTTTTTAAAACTGGATTTATTTCAAACATGGCAGCATCAGAATTTGAATATGCTTTATATAAAGCAGTAACAAATTTTACCATTTGCTTAAATGCTTCCCCTTCGCAACCCAAAGTAAATGCAATTTTACGGGCTTGAAAAGCTTGTAAACCTACTTTAGGATCAATGGTTTCTTTATGAATTAAATGAGGGGTATGTTCAGCAACATGCTCAATGTCCATTCCACCTTCAGTGCTATAAACAATAATGTTTTTGCTTTGACCTCTATCTAACATTACACTCATGTAATATTCCTTAGGTTCGCTATCGCCAGGATAATATACATCTTGAGCAACTAAAACTTTACTTACCAATTTACCTTTTGGTCCAGTTTGAATAGTAACTAATGTACCTCCAATTAAATTACTCGTAATTTCTTTGGCTTTATCGGCATTTTTAGCAACGGCAACTCCACGTTGCTCTGAACCAATAATACTTCCTTTACCACGTCCGCCAGCATGTATTTGTGCTTTAACAACTACCCAATCGCTTCCGTATTGTTCTTTTAATTTAAGTGCAGCTGTATAAGCTTCATCTGCAGTTTCAGCCACTATGCCTTCTTGCACAGCAACTCCAAACGATTTTAAAATTTGTTTGGCTTGGTATTCGTGTATATTCATTTTATTTTAAATGATGATTATTAATTGGGCACGAAAATAGCAGATATACTCAATTACACAATTAAAATATTTAGCATATTTTGTGTTAAATATTAGCTTTTATATCAAACAAAAAGCCATTCGTTTTAAAACGAATGGCTTTTTTATTTTTATTTAAATAATTTATTGCAAGGTCGTTGCAAGTAAATTCTTTATCTAATTGCTCCTTGAAATAAAGGATTGCTAAACATTTTAGCAAATTCCATATCACTTTTAGCCATGTTTCTTACTTCGCTGTTAGCGCCAATTGCTTTAATTAAGTTAGCAGCAACATCATCAGCATTGTTAGAACGAGCGGCAGCAACTGCTCTTAAATAATAATGATTCCATTTTAATTCATCAGGATTTAAAGCATCAATTGTAGCTTTACAAGCAGCAGCATTTCCGTTTAACAAAAGTGCTAAGGCAGTATTAAAATCATTTATTTTACTGTTGTTAAATGATGAAACAGCTTCTACATAATTACCATTTTTAACAGCTAATAAACCTAAGTTGTAACTTACGTCAGCGCCTTTAGTTCCTGCCATGTTATAATATTTTATTGCTTCAGCATAGTTTCCTGTTAATTTATAAACAACACCATAATTAGCTAATAAAGTTGGATTTTCTGGACTTAATACTAAAGCTTTATCTAAATTAGTTTTTGCAGCGGCAAAATCATTTTGTTGAATATTAGAAACAGCTAAGTTGTTATAACTTCTCCAATCCTCACTATTAATAACATTGTAAGCATTTAAAACTTCTTGTTTTTTAGTTAAATCAGTTGAAATGATAGCTAAATGAAACAATTCTTTTGGAGATAATTTATCGTACATACCATAAAAAGTAAGCAATTCTGCATCAGTTTTCATTGGGCTTGCACCTTTAATAATTAATTCCGATTTACGTAAACTTGGTAAAACGCTAACTTTTGCTTTTTCCCAAACTTTAGGGAAATTACGTCTTAATAAGCCTTCTCTTTCTTCGTCACTAATTCCTTTATTTCTTAACACCTCAAGAATTGCATCTTTTTCTTTATATTCACTTGAAATAATTGCTTTTTCAAAACCTAACCAATCTTCAGCACTGCTATAACCACGTGTAAAGTTTTCATCATTCACTTCAGTAAAACCTAGTTTTCTCAATTCTTTTTTGAAGAATTTGAAAGTAGATTCTTCTCTGCCTTTCGATAAATTTGTATTTCTATCTAATTCACCATCTGGAGAAGCATATGCATTAATTGCAATTCCTCTTGCTACAAAATTTGTATCAGCTTTTAACAAAATGCCTAATGCTTTAATTTGTGCTTTATTACTTAAGTTTTTACCTGCTGAAAATTTAGGATTAAATTTATCATTATCTAAAGGAAAATAGATATTGATTGATTTGTTTACTAATTCAACTTTGTAATCATCGCTAGTAAAAATTGTTTGATCGTTATTATTCAATAACAATGGAGTAACAATGGTACCTTCTGCTAATGCACCTAATGTAATAGGAACTTCTTTTCCTAAAGCAGTAAATTTAGGCATTAATTTCGCATTTTTCATACTTGGTGTGTATGCAATTTTTGTACTGTATGATACTTTTCCACCCAATTTGGTGTCAACTGTTTCATCAGCACTTCCTTTAGCTTTTGTACCTTTTATGGTAGTTTCCTTCAAATTTATTACTGTTCCATCTTCACATTTTAAATATGGAGAAAATGTAACAATTGTTTTTGGATTAATAGATTTAGCAGGAACATTTGCCTTAATAGTAATTTCTACACTGTCACCTTTTAACTCCAATGGATTTGGAGAAACTGTGTAATTGTTTTTTGTAAAGTTGTTTTTTACGCTACATGCAGCTATTAAGCTAATGCAAGAAGCAGTAAAAATAACTTGTTTCATATGTCTCATATAATTTTATAGTTTTGTAGCAGCAATTATAATTATTTTCGTTCAAAAAAACTCAATTAAAATATTTATGTACTTAGTTAAAATAAAAGGAGTTGCAAAAATTCCAGATTATTTACAAATAAGAGATAACAACTTTACTCTAATTTGTTATACCCGAACCGATAGACCTGAAAAGGCCTTAGAGAAATGTGGACTTGGTTTAAAAATAGAAAAAATAAAAGAATTAATGAACAAAGTTCCATTTGGTCAGGTTACTCCATTTGAATTTTAAATTAAATAAATCATAAATAAAATTGTTAAATATGAATAAATCAGTAATTATAAACTTAAAAAACGTAAGTGTTTTTCAGCAAAATACTTTAATTCTTTCCAATGTAAACCTTGATATATTAGCATCAGAATTTATATATTTAATAGGACAAACAGGAAGTGGTAAATCAACTTTGTTAAAAACAATTTATGCTGAACTATCTCTAAATAAAGGAGAAGGTAAAGTAGCTGGCTTTAATTTACATCAACTAAAAGCCAATCAAGTTCCATTTTTAAGAAGAAAAATTGGAATTGTATTTCAAGATTTTCAATTACTTACCGATAGAAGTGTTTATGAAAATTTATATTTTGTGTTACAAGCAACAGATTGGAAGAATAAAGCTGAAATGGATTCTAGAATCAATGAAGTTTTGGAAATGGTAGGTTTGGATACCAAAAGCTTTAAAATGCCTTTTGAATTAAGTGGTGGAGAACAACAACGATTAGTTATTGCAAGGGCATTATTAAATAAACCTGAAGTAATTTTAGCCGATGAACCAACGGGAAATTTAGATCCTGAAACTAGCAATGGAATTATGGAATTATTGCACAAAATTGCTAAAAGCGGAACAGCCATTTTAATGGCAACTCATGATTATAGATTAATAACCAAATTTACTGGAAGAATTATTAAATGCGAAAAAGGTTCAATTAATGAATTGGCCGTCATTGAAGAAAAGTTAATGGGTAACTAATTAGCTTCTAGCAAATGGCTTTCTATTGTTTATTATTTAATATTTCAATTAATTACTTTAATTAAATTGGCTTTTAGCCAAATGCTAGGTGCTAGCAGCTAGAATAAAAAGATGGAATTAAACTACAAAAAATATGGTGAAGCAAATGATACATTGATTATAATTCATGGTTTTTTGGGCTCATTAGATAATTGGCATACCCTAGCAACTTCATTTGGCAACCACTTTTCTGTTTACACCATTGACATGCGAAACCATGGAAAATCGCCACATACCGAGCACCATACTATTGAATTAATGGTAAATGATTTGGCTGCTTTTATGGACAAACATCAAATAATATCTGCAAATATTTTGGGTCATAGCATGGGCGGAAAAGTAGCCATGCAATTTGCCTTTGATTTTCCCGATAAAATTGAAAAATTAATAGTTGCAGATATTGCACCTAGACAATATAAACGTGGACACGACTCAGTTTTTGAAGCGTTAAACGCTATAAAATTTGACCAAATTACAAAAAGAAAAGATGCGGAGGACATGCTTTTTCATTTGATACCAGATTTTGGAACACGTCAGTTTTTATTAAAAAACCTGACTCAAAATTCTGAAGGTGCTTATGCTTGGCGAGTAAACTTACCTGTTTTAGAAAAAGAATACGATGAAATTACTAAACCAATTATTTATTCAGGTGTATTTTTAAAACCTGCATTGTTTTTACGTGGTTCACTTTCACTTTATATTCAAGCCGCTGACGAAATTGAAATTCAGGAACATTTTATTTTAGCTCAAATTTATACCATTGAAAATGCAGGACATTGGCTTCATGCTGAAAAACCAAAAGAATTTTATGAAAAGGTGTTTTCGTTTTTAAATGAAAACTAATTACCATTCAAATATTATCATGAAAATGGCAGATTTGGATAAAAAGTCTGTAAGTTTATAAGCATTTTACAAAATTGTAAAATTGATTTTTAGCTACTTAAACAAAAAAAAACAAAAAAAAGTGCTTATCATTTGTATAACTTGAATGTTTTTATACTTTTGCACTCCCTAATCAATGCGAAAGTAGCTCAGTTGGTAGAGCGCAACCTTGCCAAGGTTGAGGTCGCGAGTTCGAGCCTCGTCTTTCGCTCCATTATTAATCAGCTTTTCTTTTATTAGAAAAAATAGTTAATAGGCCCGGGTGGTGGAATTGGTAGACACGCAGGACTTAAAATCCTGTATCCTTTAAAGATGTGCGGGTTCAAGTCCCGCCCCGGGTACTAAAGCCTTTGAATTTATTCAAAGGCTTTTTTTATGCTTTAAAACGCCAAATTCTTATAAGAATTTAATAGTTTACTTTAATTTGTCAATTGTAGTAATTTATAAAATATTTTGTAAGGCATTTAAAGTTATATTTAAGATACCATTGAACAGACACTTACAAAAATCAAATTTTTATAAATTTTATAACTTTATTTTTTATTTGAATAAAATAAATTCCTGGGTTTAGGTCGTAAATATTTATTTTACTTCCTGATCCAATTTTTGAAATACCACCACAAATATTTTTAATAATAAAGTTTTCAAAATCATCTACATTTGATACGTTTATTATGTCACTTGAAGGATTAGGGTAAATATTTATATTTAAATCTAAATAAAGTGGTTTAATACTTGTTGTTGTTTTGTTTTCTAAATGCCTCTTCAATGCAATTGAATGGTTATTTCCAGCAGAAATTTCTTTCCATAAGGTATCTGTTCCAACTTTTTGAGGACTATTATAATTTATATTATTTCCCAATCCTAATTGACCTGCAACATTTATGCCCCAAGACCATAAAGTGCCGTCATTTTTAAGTGCTAAAGTATGATTAGACCCAGATGATATTTTTTTCCAAGTAATATCATTTCCAATCTGCCTTGGAGATTTATAATTAATTGTATCACCATGGCCAAGTTGCCCAATATCATTTCTCCCAAAAGACCATAGTTCACCGTTGTTTTTTATAGCAAAAGTATTATAACTTCCAGTTGTTATATTCCTCCAATTATTGTCAATTCCAATTTGCTGGAAATTATTGTAATTAATATTATTACCAAGTCCTAATTGACCACAATTATTCCAACCACTTGCCCAAAGTGTTCCATCTATTTTAATACCTATAAAATGATTACGTCCTAATGAAAAGTCAAGCCATTTTGTACCATCAATTTTTTGAGGTAAATTATATTTAGTATTATTAATTCCCAAACCTAATTGACCATAACTGTTATCTCCCCATCCAAACAAAGTACCATCTTTATTTAATGCCATACTAGTTCGGTATCCAACTTTTATTACTATCCAATTACTATCTGTTCCTACTTTTTGAGGACTATTATAATTTATATTACTTCCCAAACCTAATTGTCCTGAACCATTACTGCCCCATGACCATAAAGTGCCATCATTTTTAATTCCAAAAGATGACCATAACCCTGTTGAAATATTAACCCATGTAGTATCATTTCCCACCTTTTGAGGTGTATAAAATGTTTTATTATTACCTAAACCTAATTCACCATAATTGTTCAAGCCCCATGCCCATAGTGTGCCGTCATTTTTTATTCCAATAGTATGATCTTGATTTGTACTTATAATTTTCCAAATTGTATCTTGTTCGCATCTAACGGGTTTATTAAAATCGGAATTGGTATCTAAACCTAATTGTCCAGAACCATTACTGCCCCATGACCACAATGTACCATCGAACTTAATTGCTAATGTATAACCTCCACCAGTAGATACTTTTGACCATTTGTATTCGGTACTTGGCTTTACATAAACTTGTTGGGGGGTTTCATAATCTATAGTATCACCAATGCCAAGTTGCCCATTACCATTTGAACCCCATCCCCATAGTGTTCCATCTAATTTAATACCAATTAAATGACCAAGTCCAGGGGTACTAATTGAAATCCAATTTGAATTACTTAAAACTTTAGAAGGTATAGTATTTGGCCATCCCCATTCCCATATAGTGCCGTCAGTTTTTATTGCTAAAGACAGACAAAACCCTAACTCTATGAATTTCCAATTGTTGTCATTACCAACTTTTTGTGGAGTATTATAATCAATATAATTACCCAAACCCAATTGACCTGAACTGTTATCTCCCCATGCCCATAATGTTCCATCATTTTTTAGTGCCAAAGTATGGGTGTTACCAGAAACCATTAACCAATTACTATCTGTTCCCACTTTTTGAGGACTATTATAATTTATATTATTTCCCAAACCTAATTGACCATAACTGTTATCTCCCCATCCAAACAAAGTGCCATCATTTTTTATTGCAAATGTACCGGATACATATTTCCAATTATTTTCTATTCCAACCCTCTGAGGTCTATTATAGCTAATATAATTACTAAGCCCTAATTCACCGGAGGAATTGTCACCCCAAGCCCAAAGTGTTCCATCTCGTTTTATAGCTAATGTAAAATTACCACTTGCTGAAACAGAAATCCAATTAGTATCAACTCCTAATTTAGTTGGTTTATAATAATAAGTGAAATCACCTAAGCCTAATTGACCAGAAGAATTATCACCCCAGGCCCATAAAGTGCCGTCATTTTGAATACCGTATACTGAACCTCCTGCACAATCTATCATTTTCCAATTTGAATTTAAGCCTACCTTTTGAGGTCTATTAAAATCACAATTACCAACACCAAGCAAATTATTATTTGCACCCCAAACCCATAATGAGTTAAAATTTGTTTTTTGTGAAAAAAGATTTCCACATAATATAAAAATAAAAATAAAAATAAACTTTGATTTAATATTCAAATATAAAATATAATTTGAAATTTCCTAAAAATCATCCTCAAATTCATCATCTAGTAGCAAATCATCATTGAATAAAGTATCGTTCAAATTTGGAAACATGCGGTCTTTTTCACTTTGCTCTTCATGAAAATTATTTTCCTTTTTTATTGCTTTGATGCGTTTTAAAAGAGAATCAAATGAAGTAACTTCTGCAGGTAAGCACATTTCTTTAAAAGCAATCACTTCATCTTGAATATTTAACAAACGTTCTTCAAACTCATTGATATCCAAATCATCAAATTGCTTTTCTAAATCTATCAAATTTGATTGTAATCTTTCTAACTCTATGTTTTTCATATAAGGACTTTTATTTTCAGTAAAAATACAAATTTGCTTTTCGTTTTTTATTTTTCAAAATTATAAATAAAACTATATTGCTTGAAGTTTGTAATTAAGTATAATTATGTCGTTTAAAATATATACAAAAACTGGCGATACCGGCCAAACCTCATTGATTGGTGGTGTTAGAGTTCCCAAATTTCACTTAAGAATAGAAAGTTATGGCACCGTTGATGAATTAAATTCATACATAGGTTTAATAAAAGATAGCATAACAAATACCCAATTTCAAGCCATATTAGCTGAAATTCAAGACCGATTATTTACTATTGGTAGTCTTTTGGCCAGTGATCCTGAAAAAAGTAAAATGAAAGTTCCCGATATTTTTGAAAAAGACATTGAATTACTCGAAAATGAAATGGATGCAATGGATAAAACTTTACCTGAATTGAAAAGTTTTGTTTTGCCAGGTGGCAATATTGTTGCCTCTCATTGCCATGTGGCACGCTGTATTTGCCGAAGAGCAGAAAGATTAGTAGTCCATTTGGCAACAGAAACAGAAGTAAATCCAATTGTTCCAAAATATTTAAATCGTTTGAGTGATTATTTATTCATGCTTTCTCGCAAAGTTGTCATTGATTCGGGTGCTGCAGAAATAGCTTGGCGACCAAGAATGTAGATTAGACGATAGACCATGGTCGATAGTTGATAGTTGATGGAATAATTTTATTTGCTATCGTCTATTGTCCATGAACTATTAACCACCATCAGCATATAAAAATAGGAAAGCCAAATTATTCTGCCATCGGCAATGGTAGAATAATAAGAAAGGAAATATAAAATAATTGCACTGCCAATACTTGCCAAACATGCTAAATATAAAGGGTTTTCAATGATTTGACGAAAGGTTTTATTAATTAATTCTTTGAAAAACAATAAGCCAACCAAGCCAAAACTAAATATCACACTGAACCAAGAATTGAATCGGTAAAAATTAATAGAAGCACTTTCCAAATTAAAAGTCCAAAAATTATTACGCGTGGTTTCTAACGAAATAGGTGCGTACTTTCTAATAAAATAAAATCCATATAAGTATAAAATAAAAGTAACTAATGTTACAAAAATTGCATTTTTCCTGTTGTTTTTAAAATGATAAAACAAGTAAAAAGGAATGCTGATGGCAATGGTCTCTTTCACACATAATCCCAATAAAATAGCCAATGTAAACAACCATGCTTGTTGTTTAAAAGTAGCGTATATACTGATTGCAATAAATAAAAAAAGCGCGGTATCAACATAAGCAATACTGGCATAATAAAACATGGGAAATGAAACCAAAAACAGCCAAATAGATTGCCATTTTTTGATGTTTGGAATGTTTAATAATTGCAAAGCATGATAAAAAATAAACAGCCCTAAAGCTAAAAATAAAGCATTGATTAAATTAATGGAGGTAAGCGCAGAAAAAGGCAAATAACTAGCCGAAAATGGAACCAGAAACCGCCAGTTAGTGGCCGGACGTAATGCTAATTCCATAGGATTTCCTCTAAAATATTCCACATAATTTTCAAAATATTTTGCATCGTAAGGCACTTGTTTAACAATTACTTGATTGCCGTTAAAACGTGGCAAAATCATGGCTATAAAAAGCAAACTGGTGATAATAAAATAAAATAAATTGCTACTTTTCAAGTTCTAAATTAATATGGTGCTGATTAAAATTTAAATACATTTGTATTGCAATTAACGCATAAGAATTTTTAAAACAATAAAACAATGACCATAAAAATATTTACCGACCAAATGAATCGCGAAATAAGCGTTCAATTTCCTCCAAAACGAATCATTTCGTTGGTACCATCACAAACAGAATTTTTATACGATTTGGGATTAAAAGATGAAATTATTGGGCAAACAAAATTTTGCATTCATCCAGAAGAAATGCGGAAGCAAAATACAATGATTGGCGGTACCAAAAACCTAAAATTGGAATTAATTGCGCAGCTAAAACCCGATTTAATTATAGGAAATAAAGAGGAAAATGAACAAGGACAAATTGAATATTTAATGCAGCATTTTCCGGTATGGATGAGTGATATCAATACCATGGACGATGCTTATGAAATGATGCAAAAAATAGCTGAAATGGTTCATAAAACCAATGAAGCAGAAGCAATCATTCATCAAATAAAAACGGATTTTGACCAATTAAAAATAAAAGTTAACGAGCATGAAAATAGCCAGAAAATAGCTTATTTTATTTGGCGAAAACCATATATGGTAGCTGCAAAAAATACTTTTATTAATCATTTAATTGAAACATTGAATTTTGAAAATGTATTTGCAAAAAATTTAGAGAGATATGCCAGCGTAAGTGAAGAAGATATCATTGATAAAAACCCTGCTGTTATTTTCCTTTCAAGTGAACCTTATCCATTTAAACAAAAGCATATTAGTGAATTACAAAACTTATTGCCATTGGCAAAAATAATATTGGTAGACGGTGAAATGTTTAGTTGGTATGGTAGCAGGTTGCGCTTCAGTGCAAATTATTTTAAAGAACTTTTGAACCAGTTATCAAATTAGTTATAATCAAGTTTTCCATATTTAACATTTGATACCATTTTTTTTATACTTTTGTACAATATGGAAGAAAATAAAGAAAAAAGAAATCGTTTAGCAATTTTCATACCTTGGGCTTTAGTAGCCATATTAACCGTTTTGAATGGTTTTTTTATTTATAATTATTTTAAAACCGATAAAAAATTAGCAGATACTGAAGAAGTTTTATTTGATACCAAAGAAGCCAAAAGCTCCTTAGATTCATTGCTAAGCATTACCAATAATGAGCTGGCTAGTTATAAAGGCCAAAATGCTTCGTTAGATAGTTTGGTGATTCAAAAAGACAATGATTTAAAGGTATATGCCGATAAAATTAAACGTCTTTTATCGCAAGATAAAATTAGTAAAGGAGCTTTAGAAAAAGCACTAGAAGAAATAGAGAAATTACGCTATTACAAGCAAAAATACTTGACCCAAATTGATTCCCTTTCAGGTGAAATTGTGATGTTAAATCGCGAAAATTATAAACTAAAAGGAAATATTGACAATCAAAAACGTTCGAACGAAAACTTAAGCATGGAAAATGCTGGTTTGAAAAACAAAGTGGCCATTGGAGCTAAATTAAATACTTCTGCGTTGGTAGTTACTGGCATAAAAATGCGTAGCAATGGCAAGGAAAAAGAAACCATGAAAGCCAAACAAGTAGAACAAATAAAACTGACTTTTAAAATAGCCGAAAACTATGTAGCCGAAAAAGGTAAAAAGGAAGTTTATTTAAAAATTACCAGTTTAGACGGAACCACATTGTATAACCAAGCTACCGGAACAGCTACTTTTAACTATCAAGGAGAAGCTTCATTGTATACTCAAAAAAAGATTGTAGAATTTACACAAGAAGCGCAAGATGTAAGTATTTATTGGGCAAAAGGAACAGAGTTTAACGTTGGTAAATACAAAGCAGAATTATTTGCTGATGGATTTAAAATTGGCGCTGTTGATTTTGAATTGAAGTAAATAAAACAATACCTCATTGAAAGCCATATTTAATAAATTTAGATATGGCTTTTTTTATCAAATAGATTCTTTTAAAAAAGTATTTTTGTTTTCAATATTAATCATTCTAAACATTCATTTTTAATGAAAAAAACAGCATTAATTGTAGCAGGAGGTAACGGTTCTAGAATGGAATCTGATTTGCCAAAACAGTTTATTTTATTAGCTGGTAAGCCAATATTGATGCACACTATTGACGCTTTTTATCATTGTAATGTTTCAAATATTATTGTGGTTTTACCATTAAATCAAATTGATTTTTGGAAAAAATTATGTACTGAATTTTCTTTCAATTTAGCACACCAAATAGTGGCTGGTGGTGCTTCCCGATTTGAATCAGTTCAAAATGGTTTATTGCTTTGTAATGAGGAAGATTTAGTAGCCATTCACGATGGCGTTAGGCCGTTTATAACTGCTGAAATAATTAATAATAGTTTTGATGTAGCTGCCCAAAAAGGCAATGCTGTAGCTGCAGTTCGCTTAAAAGATTCCATTAGAAAAGTAGATTTATTAGGTAACAAAAACGTGAACCGTGATGCTTATTTTTTGATTCAAACGCCTCAAACTTTTAAATGCAACATTATTAAAGATGCTTACCAAGCACAAGACCATATAAACTTTACCGATGATGCCAGTGTGTTAGAAGCCAACGGACATGCCATTAACCTGATTCCTGGCGATTACAAAAACATAAAAATTACTACGCCCGAAGATTTATTAATAGCTGAAGCATTTTATAAGCATCAATAATTTTTTATATTGCTTTTGAATTTTCTAACTTTGAATTACTGCCAGTGCGGTTTTGCAAACCGCACTTCATATTAAAAGCATTTGCAATGCAAAAAAATAAAAGTCTTTTTAAAAATTTGCTTTTGATTGACACAGTGGAATACGGATTACAAATCCTTACAGTAAATGGTTCGGATTACAAATCCGAACCGGCTGGTATTAAAAGCATTTGCAACGCAAAAAAATAAAAGACTTTTAAAAATTTGCTTTTGATTGACACAGTGGAATACGGATTACAAATCCTTAATGTAAATGGTTCGGATTACAAATCCGAACCGGCTGGAAATATATTGATTACTATATATTTTAGTTTCATATTTTTATTTTATAATTATGTAATTTTTATTAACTACTTTATCAATAAAATAAAATAGGCCTTCATCTTTATTAATGTAACTTTCTGCTACTAATGAATCATAACTATTGGGATAAAGAACTATAACATCATTGAAATTACTGTTTTTTATAATAACTGCTTTCTTAAATGTCCAATATCCATTATATCCTATTTGTTCATCACCGCATAAAAAATAAGAATTATTTATATTAAAATTAATTATGTTTGACATATCTTTATAGTCTATTTTTCTGCTATGTTTTACATCAAAACTTCCAACACCTTTAATTGTAGTATAAGTATTATGTATGGTTTGGTAACAAATTTTATAATTTGAAGCTAAAGATTGATTTTCGCAATACCAAGAAGTATCAGTTTTGGTTTTTACAAAAGTAAGTGTATCTCCTTTGTCACTAGCAAAACTAATGGTATCAAAAGCGGGGTTGGTAAAATAAGGTGTTTGGTTTAGTGCACCTGCTGTTAAATATTCATACTTAGTAATTGGATTCCCACTTGGCAAGTCAGGTTCTTTTGAACAGCTTTGTAATAATATTACAAAGAGGGTAAGTAAGAAAATTAGTTTCATCTTTTGGGTTTGAAAATTTGTTTTCATAGTTTGGTTGTTTTTTTTTGCCAACACTTGGTATTTTCACCAACCGACTCTCAAAATTAAACTATTAGATGATAATACCAACCTTAAAAATACTTTATTAGCATGATAAAAAGCGGATTATAAATCCATAGAGTAAATGGTTCGGATTACAAATCCGAACCGGCTGGCCGGCTGGGCAAATACTTTATTAGCATGGTAGAAAGCGGATTATAAATTCAAAAATCGGGCTTGCTAAACAAAAAAGGTTGGTGAAAACACCAACCTCAGGCGTATTTTTATAGTTCGGATTACAAATCCGAACTGGCTCCGTTCGAGCTTGCTGGAGCAGTAGCTTCTATTTTCCTAGTATAAAAATAATAGAACATCAATGCGCCAACAATGACCATGGAAGTAGAAATTAACTGCGCTTGTGTTGGGTGAAATCCGCCAATAGAATAGGTGGTGTTTACCCTTATTTTTTCAATGGTAAAACGTTCAATTCCGTTTATGATCATGTAAAAACTAATCAAAGTTCCTGGCTTAATAAACTTAGCCCTGAATACCCACAATCCAACAAATAAAAGGATGCAAACAATGGCTTCATACAAGGCAGTTGGGAAAACCGGATTGGGTAACATGTAGCAATGTGAACCTGTGCAATTGGTCATTTGAACACCCGCTTTTATTACATTGTTATGGTAATTAAATCCCCAAAACCAATCAGGTAAAAAACTCCATCCTTCAAAATAAATGGCTCTTACATTTGCTAATCCGCCAAACTCGTTGGCATAATAATCGCTAAAATTTGGTAATACATTGGCTTCAAAAAAACCTGGAACAGCTTTCATCATTTCACCGGCACCATTGCTCATGTATGCTGAATTCACCACGCCCCAATCGCCATCGCCACTTAAATGACAACCAATTCGCCCAATTCCATAAGCTAACATTAAACCTGGTGCAAGTGCATCAGACAAATGAATGGGATCAATGTGATTCTTTTTTGCATAATAAATAACAGACGCTGCCGCTACTATTAAGCCACCATAAAAAGTTAAACCACTGAACGAAACCAACGAATTAATTGGATCAGCCATTAACTCATCTATGTTTTCTAAATTATGAAATATTTTAGCGCCCAAAATTCCTGTTATGGCAGCTATAAAAAGTATATTCCACATGTGATTATGTGGGAACATAATTCGTTCAATTTCTTTTGGAGTTTTGTCTGCTAATTTTTTATCGACACTATAAATAGTATAATAACCATAAGCAGCACCAGCCAATAATCCTAAAATACTTCCTTTGGTTGATAAAATAAATTCTTGTGGATTTTGAACTAATGCATCATAATCAAGAGCAGCTTCTAGCATTTTAAAACCAATAAAAGCCCAAGTAATAATAGCAGTTAATGTTTCAATCGTTGTTGATTTTTTATTGATCCAAATTTTAGAAATGGTTGATTTTAAAAAACCCAATTTCTCTCTTCTTTTCAGTTCGTTTACCGAAGTCATAAATGCCCCAGCAAACGCCAAACCCATCATTAAACCAAAGGTTTGAATAGGCAAAGGCAAGTTAAATCCGAACAAGTCTTTTAGTAAATCACTCAGGGTTGCGTACATCGTTTTTTAAAATATTAGTGGTGAATTTATTTTTATTGCTTAGCAATTAAATGCCTTTTAAAGTTAAATAACCAATTAATTTATATACCAATTTGGCCATGGTGTATTCTGTTAAAATATTTCCTTTTACAGGAGCAATTTCAACTACATCAAAACCAACAATATTTTTAGTGGCAATTACTTTTTTCAAAAACTGAATGGTTTCATTCCACTGCATTCCGTTTGGTTCAGCGGTACCCACCGCAGGCACAATGCTTGGATCAAAACCATCGGCATCAATGCTGATATAAACATTATCGCCAAGGGATGCAATGGCTTCATCGGCCCAATTGGGATTATTGCGAATTTCATGCGCATAAAAAGTATGGATATGGCTTGATTCTTTAATCAAATTAGCTTCTTCAATGCACTGCGCCCTGATTCCAATTTGAGTTAAAGGAACGCCTAACTCTTGAACTCTAAACATAACACTGGCATGCGAATAAATATTGTCGTTATAAGAAGAACGTAAATCGCTGTGTGCATCTATTTGTAAAACATGTACGTTTGGTGTTTTTTCTTTTACCGCTTTTATACAGCCCAAACTAATGGTATGTTCAGCACCTAAAGTAATTGGGAATTTATTGTCAGCTATTAATTTTGCTGTTTCATTTTCAATCAACTTTACAGCTTTTGCATCTACTTTATTTTTAAAATCCATGGGATGCAAAGTGCAAATTCCACCTAACAAATAGCTTTCTTGTTCTAATTCTTCATCGTATAATTCTACAAATTGACTTGCCTTAATGATTGCTTCAGGACCTTTATCAGAACCACTTAAGTAGCTTGAGGTATATTCATAGGGAGCAGATTGAATAACATATTTGGAGTTTTTATAACTACAAAAATTACTGTCTTCAATGGCTAAAAAATTTTTTTTATGATTGTAAAATTTCATGGTATTTATAAAATATATTTTTGATTAAAAATTAAAAAACACTTGTTGGAATAACAAATTCATTGTCAATATCCGTTAAAACCAAAGGTTCGGCATTGGTAATACAAATGGTATGTTCAAACTGAGCCGATAATTTTCCATCAATTGTTCTGGCTGTCCACTTGTCTTTTTTGTCCACTTTAGCTCGGGCTTTTCCAGCGTTAATCATGGGTTCAATGGTAAATATCATTCCAGGAACCATTTCGGGACCAAGATCTTCAGTTCTGCAATGACCAACTTCTGGTTCCTCGTGAAACTTTAAACCAACTCCATGTCCGCAAAACTCATACACAACCGAATAACCCAAAGCACTTACGTATTTATCAATGGCATTTCCAATATAGCCAATTTTATTTCCGGCTTTACATTGTTTAATTCCAATGGCTAAACTTTCTTTGGTGGCATTAATTAATTTTTGAGCATATTCATTGATTTGCCCTACGGCAAACATGGTAGAAGTATCGCCATAATAACCATTTAAAATAGTGGTTACATCAATGTTCATGATATCGCCATCACGCAAAACATAAGGACCAGGAATGCCATGGCAAATTACATCATTAACCGAAATACAAGTTTCTGCAGGATAGCCTCTGTAACCTAAAGTAGCGGGAATGGCTTTGTTATCGCGCATGAATTGGTTACAAATATCATTTAAATATTTGGTGGTAACGCCTGGTTTTACGAATGGTGCAACCGTTTTTAAAGTTCTTGCTGCTAAAATTGAACTTGCTTTTATTCCTTCAATCTGCTCTTGAGATTTAATTATAATTTTCTTCGACACTGTAAAATTTGAAATTTTCGCTTGCAAGGTAAATTAAAT
Source organism: Bacteroidota bacterium (assembly GCA_947453415.1). Lineage (GTDB taxonomy): Bacteria > Bacteroidota > Bacteroidia > UKL13-3 > UKL13-3 > JAAFJM01. The sequence goes on from CANGGG010000021.1 coordinate 25,103, forward strand.
TATAGCCTTATACAATTTAAGTTTATCATACTTAGTTACCTTTTTTTATATTTACTTTGTAAGTAGTATTTAATTAATGAACTTATTTTTACTAAAACTAAAAAAGATGAAAAATTTATTTATTAAAACAATTTGCTTAACAGCAATTTTAGTTTATTCAAAAGGAGCATTGGCTCAAACGGAAGCAGCAAGTTTTATTCGTGCGGGTGAAAGCGATTCAAAAAAATTAATTGGCGCATATTTGCAACCCATTACAAAAGGTTTGGCAAGTGGAATAAACGATGCTTGGTATAGCACCGCAAAGCCATTAGGTTTGTTTGGTTTTGATATACGATTTGGTTTTGGAGCTTCCATAGTGAATAACGATTCCAAGACCTATACTTTAAATGGAATTGGAATTAATTCGGACCCAAATGGTAAGTTTCTTTTAACACCTATTAACGGTGACAGAAATACCGATCAACCAACAATTGTTGGTGATGGAAACGGATCAAAATTAGCTGTTTCCACTTTAAATCCAATTGATAATTCAAGAATTTATCTTGATACAATAAGGTCGTTTAGTGGAACTAAAAGTCCGGTTTCATTAGGCGCTATTCCTTTTATTCAAGCAAGTTTGGGTTTGGTAAAAGGAACTGAAATCATGTTTAGAATAATGCCAATTCAAAGTGGTGATTTTTCATCAAGTGGTTTTGGTTTTGGAATCAAACATTCTATTTCACAATGGATTTGGGGAGTTGATATATTACCCATTGACATTTCTGGAATTTATACTTTTAACAATAATAATTTAGAATATGCTTTTGGTAGTAGTTTTTTAGACGCAGATAGAAACAGTGCAAATGCACTTACAACTAGTGAATACAAAAATTCGCAAAAGTTAACAATTACCTCTTCTGGACATCAATTAGGGGCAATTATTTCAAAGAAATTAAGTTTTTTTACTCCTTATGCAGGATTTACAATTAACAGAGCAACCTCACAAATTGCCATGAAAGGAATATATCCAATTCAATCTATTAGGGAGAAATCAACAGGCATATATGAAAAATTTAATGACAATATCACTGATCCTATTTCGTTTTCAAATACTGTAAACTCAACAAGAGCGGCTATAGGATTCAGAATGAAATTTGTGCTGTTTACATTTGGCGCTGAGTACAACCATGCTTTTTCGGCTGATCAGTTTAACACTTTCAATGCTACATTTGCTTTAAATATTCAACAGCTTTCCCCAATTCCAAAATTATAATTTAATGTAAATTAGCAATTCGAATTTCTTACAAAGGGCATTAATTTTTATCAAACATGAAAGATTTATTATTAGAACAAGATGTTGACTTTTTAGTGGAAACATTTTATTATAAACTTCAAAAAAACGATGTTTTATCTCCTTTTTTTATTCATACAAATTGGGAGCTACATTTACCAAAAATGAAACACTTTTGGAATTTTATTTTATTTGATAAACCTGGATTTAGAGGGAATATTTATGATTCGCATGTGAATAGACAAATAAAATCTCCTCATTTTGACATTTGGTTGCAATTATTTTGTGAAACGGTAAATGAAAATTTTAAAGGATTGAATGCAACAAAAGCTACTGAAAAAGCCCGAGAACTCTCCCTATTATTCAGCTGGAAGTTAGAAGAAATGGAAGGAAAATAAACTAGAAAAAAAAATCTTCATAATTTATTAGAAAATAGTATGTTAGTCCCAAAATTTTTTAGGTCTTGGTAAAACGCATTGTTAATATTGTTTTTTGTGTAATTATTTTGCTTTTTTGTTTTGAAAAAACAAAAGGGCAACCTACTGTTTTGGGAACAGATGCTGCAAATTATAACACTTATGCTACTTATAATTTAACAGTTTTAGGCAAAGTTCGTCAGTATAAACTTCAAGCGCTTACAACTACAACTAGCGGACAAGCAAAGTGGGAATTTGCAATTGGAACAGCGGCTTCACCAAATTATACTACCAATTGGCGTCCGTATACTGGACCATTTACCTTGTTTGCTTTTGATTCAATTATTTCACCAAATTCAACTCCAAATGTTGGAGCAATGTATAACAGTGGTACCGGAGGTGCCAGCGGTTTTTTGCCTGCCTTATCTTCGGGTAACTTTTATACAGTAAATGTTAGTGATTCTACAGGCAATAACTATTTAGCAGTTTGGCAAACTACTTTCAATCCTGCTGTTATTACGGTGGTACTTCAAAATCCTACTATTGTATGCGAGGGTGGTGATTCTGTAACTGTTAATGTAACTTCAAACCAAGCTTTAAATGTGAGTGAAAATGCATATTTACGCTATTCAACAACTAATACTTTTAATAATTCTACCTTGGTTCCATTAACTTTTTTGGGTACAAGTGGTTCAGCTAAAATTCCTGTTCCAGCCAGTTCAAGCACTATTTATTTTTATGTATTCACTTCAAAATATAGTACTACAAAATTAGCTCCTGGTGGTTTAGTTAATGAGCGGTATTGCGACTTAAGTTCACTTTCATTAAACAATAATAGCAATAGTAATTATAGTTTTACAGTAATATCAGGAGCCATTCCTAACACAAACTTTACCTCTAGTAATTATTGTGTTGGGTTGCCAACTACTTTAAATAATTCAAGCTCCATTTCAGGAGGTTCTATTACTTCATACAGTTGGAATTTTGGAAATGGAAATACTTCTACTTCTAGTGCATCAACTTTAACCAATACTTATGCCTTTGTAGGAAATTATTCAGTAAGCTTAATTGCAACTAGCAATTTAGGTTGTCAAAAAACAAATACACAAAATATTACTATTAATTCATTGCCAGCGGCAAACTCAATAAACGCAAACTAAAAAATATAACAATATACAATCATGAAAAACAATTCTAAAATTAAAGCTGCAATTTTTGTTTTGTTGTTAACATCAATCAGCTTTATAGTTCAAGCTCAAAAAAATATGTGGACAGGGAACAGTTATGTATTTAATATTAATTCAGCTACAAATGTTACATCAAGTATTGCTTGGAACGAAACAACATTTTCGGCTGGAACTTTAACAGCGGGAAGTGAGGTTTTAAGTGGAACAAGAAATTCAATTTACACTAACACTTTTACCAATTCTTCAAGTGTATTTCAAACTTGCTCATTAACAGTAACCGAAACAGTAAATAGTTGTGATAAAGTTAATACTTTAAATTTAAGTATTTATCCTGCTCCAACTTTTACTGCTAATTCTACTATTACTTCCTGTGCAGCTTTAGCCACAGCTCCAGGAACTTTAAATGCTGTAGTAGCCAATTTTACAAACATAAAAGGAATTACTTCAAATGGAAATGACTTTACTTTAACTTACCAACTTTACGATAATTCAAATGTAGCAGTTGTAGGTGTTGGTGCTACTGGAACTTTAACACTGGCTGCCGGCACTTCTGCTTCTACTGGAACGGTATCGTTAAGTGTAGCGCAAATAGCAGCTTTATACGCCATATTAAATGCACAAACTGCAGGAACTTATAATTTAAAAATTAAAGCTTTTACCACACCTGCTACACCAACATCAACCGAAGCTGGAGCTGTAACATCAATTGCCACCACTCCAATAACTATTCAAACTTTTACTATTAATGCCATTCCTTTATCTAACCCAATTATAGCTAATTAAGCATTCATAGTACATTGTAGTTTACATAAGAAAAAAAACCGATTATTAAAAAACAACTATTTGAATCAAACCTCCAAAATATTATTATTAGTTATCGTTATATTTTTACATGTTAAAACCTATGGACAGATAGTAGACACAGCCTGTGTTGGCGAAGTAAATGTAAGGTATAAAGTTAACCAAAATCCTGGATCAACTTATTTGTGGCAGGTTACTGGAGGAGTTATTGCTAATGGGCAAGGCACCAATGACATTGGAATTGACTGGGGATTTACTCCGGGAATATATAATATAAACATGACCGAAACCAATGTGTCAAATTGCGTAGGTGATGTAATTTCGGCTAAAGTTATAGTACAAGCAAAGCCTGATGTTACTTTTTTAGGACCCGATTCTGTTTGTAAAGATGAAAAATTTAGTTTACAGGCAAAAGGCGCAACCAATTATATTTGGGAAGGTGGAAGCACTGGCAATGCATTATTTATTAAAGCTGTTCAAACCAAAACTTGGTTTGTGGTGGGAACTAACTTTGTTTGTAATAGCGATACTGCTTATAAAACAGTAATAGTTTTACCTAAGCCTAGCGCTATTTTTACTGCAAACATTAATTACGATTGGACAAAAAATGATGAGGTAATTTTCACTTCCATTGATCCATCTGTAAGTAAATGGATTTGGGAAATAAATGGTAAAAATTTAAATAATAACAATCCAAATTTGAAATATATTTTTAATGATACTGGTCAAAACCGAATCATTTTAACAGCCACTAATTCCTATAATTGTATCGATACTTTTTCCATTACAAGAAATGTATTTAACCGTTTTGAAATATATTTACCTACAGCATTTACGCCCAATAATGATTATTTAAATGATGTTTTTGAGCCCGTTGGTATTAATTATTCCAGTTATTTTATGCAAATATTCGATCATTTTGGAGGCTTAGTTTACGAAGGAACGAATAAAGGCTGGGATGGAAAAATTAATGGAAATGAATATGCCACCGATAATTATACTTACAAAATAGTAATTACCCTGCTCAATGGTAAAAAGAAATATGTAGATGGAAACGTAGTGTTAGAAAGGTAATGTTAATTGTTGAATTGTTTTCCCGATACATTGGGAGTTGAACTGCTTCCTTCCACAAGCTCAGGATGACAAATTTGTTGGTTGCAAATTGCTTATTCAAACAATAAAACCTTGTGCTGATTCTCCATGGCGAAAGCCACAATTTGATTAATCATAAAGAAGTTTTCTTTGTATTTTTTAATGTATAAAATAACTTCGTCAATATCGTTTTTATCAATTTCTTTAGGCACATAACCCATTCCTACAAATTTTCCTTTTTGCACATAAATGGCCGAATATTCGTCTTTATTTCTACCAATATCAGTGATCAAATAACTTTCTTTGGTGCTTAATTGAACAATTAAATCATTGGCTTTGGCATTGTAAATAAAAACAGTTTCTTCCTTTTTACATGCACAATTTAAATCAACACAATGTGTTTGAATGCCGCAAAACTGCGGACATAAATCAAAGGTTTCAGCTAATTGTTTTATGTGATCTAATGCTTGAACTTTGCCGCTGTATTCCATGAGTGGCTTGGCTTGGCGGTGTTTGGTAATGAGCTCCACTCCTAGCCTAATGATTCCATTTCTATCTTCATAATCATACAAACCATACTTGGGTTCATAGCTTTTTTGTGCTTTATTTAATACCGGCCAATGTTGTTTTATTTCGTGCGATTCTAATAACAAAGCCATTAACTCTGTGGCGGTTTCTTCAAACGAAATAGAGTGAATATCGCGCATAAATTCTTGCTTTTGTTTATTAGCCGAATTATTTGAAAAATGGCTGCTTACCCTACTTTTAATGGAAATGGCTTTGCCTATATAAATAATTTTTCCTTCGTGGTTATGGAAATAATAAACTCCGGGTTTGCTTGGTAATTGTTCAAATTGTTGTTTGGGTAAATTTGCTGGTAAAGCTTGTTCTTTCGAACCTTTTTTAAGCATTTTTCCTATTTCACCATCCGCATCTTTGTTCAATAATATTTCAAATAATTTTACCGTTGCAGCTGCATCACCTTTGGCCCTGTGCCTATCAAACATTTTGATGTTTAAATAACCACATAAGTTTCCTAAGCTATAACTTGGAAAACCTGGAATTATTTTGCGGCTTAACCTTACCGTACAAAGCTTATTGGTGTTTAAATTGTAGTTACATAAACCAAGCGAATGCTTAATAAACGAGTAATCAAAATTTACATTATGAGCTATAAATATTTTGCCTTGCAATAAATTAAAAACCTTTTCGGCAATATGGCTAAATGGAGGCGCATGCCTTACCATTTCATTGCTAATTCCGGTTAATGATTCAATGAATCTTGGAATTTCCACACCTGGATTGACCAATGATTCATACATATCAATGATTTTTTCTCCATCATAAATAAAAATACAAATTTCAGTGATTCCATTCGTGGAGGCATGTCCGCCTGTGGTTTCAATATCTACAATTGCATACATAAAGGCTGTAATAATAAGGAAATAATTGGTGGAAATTAAATTCAAAAAACAAAATTTGAAACGTTTTATGAATTTGAAAATGAAATATTATTTGTAGAGACGTTGCACGCAACGTCAAATAATGATAAAGACGTTGCGTGCAACGTCTTTATCATATTAAACCACCCCGGTCTGCGACCACCCCTCAAAAGGGGAATTGGATTACAGGAACTTATTCATTCAAATTCACCTTTGTGATGGTAGCTTTTCCTCCAGGAGCAGGAGTTAATTCAATCATGTAAATGATGTTCAATTGCTTCAAATTTAAATCCTTGTTTTGGTTTAAAATGTAATTATGAAAAGGCTCGCGAAGCCAAGCTCTGTCTTGCATAATTAAGTATTCAGCATACTTTCTCCAACGATCATTTTTCACTGTTTTTAAAATATTTTCAGGTTTTTTATAATGGACTTTTTGATTGTTATTATTCAAATCTAAAGTATCATTATTTACCGTAATGGCTTCATATATTAGCCAACCATCTTCCTTAAAAACATTGGGAGCAAACATGCCCCAATTTTGATTTAAACCAGTTGCAAAAGCAAAACTTTTAAATCTTTTTGCCAATCCATATTTGAACTGTGGAATATAATTGGTGTTCCAAAGTAAGACATAAACCAATAAAAAACCCACAAAATAATTGGTAAATTGATCAGGTTTTAAACTCCAATCTGTTGGATTTTCTTTAATTTTAAAATAATTAAAAAAGCTGCTTGGTAACAATGGAATCAGTGCAGTAAGATTAATTAAGTAAAATAAACCTACAAACAAAGTAGAAGAAATTCCGATTTGAAAAACTACAAAAATTCCAATACCAATCAGTCGAAAAACATTGTTTTTAAAAGGAATAAAAAACAAGATTGGAACGATAATTTCGAGGTAAAAAATTATTGGAGTTAAAAACTGAAGCAATGCCGGAAACTGCAATAAATATTTGGCCAAGGGCCATTGAATACAATCTAAGTTAAAGGCATAATACAAAGCAGTTCCTTCGCTATGCCATTCGGGCGAGGTTTTCATGAGTGCTGAAACCCAATAAACCATCATAACTTGGAACATAAATATTAAGGCCGGAATGGTAAAATTATATTTTACCGGTTTAGTTTGAACCGCCCAAACTGCATTTAAAGGTAAAAACAGACTAAACAGAAGCATGGCACGTAACAAGTCGTCTCCACCTTGTAATAAGTATGGATTGCGCATGTGTAAGCTAATGTAAAACACCAATAAAATTATTTGAAACAACTTGGTTCTGTAACCAATTGCAAAGCATAAAACTGCTATTATTTGCAAAGCAAAACAAATACCCACAAACCAAGGAGCATCGTTTAATTGATAAATAGGAATGAAGTAATATTTTGAAAAATATTGACTAAAATATTCGAAGGGTAAAAGACCTTGGTTGGTGTAGAAAGCTTTAAAATCGCTGAGGCGAATGCTTAAATCAATTAACATAACAAGCCCAAAAATAATTCGAAACAAGGCAAAAGCCCTTAAGTCGAATTGATAAGCATTGCTCAATTTTTGTAGCAGATTTTGTATGTTAATTGTTTTTTTCAAAAGGGTAAATTATAAAAAACAAGAATAGTTGTTTTAAACAAATCTTTTAAATAAAAGCCATGATAAAATTTGGGGAATTTTAAAATATTTAGCAGAAAGTGTTTTTAAAAACCCAAATTGAATAAAGTTGTAATGTCATGTCGAGCGGAGTCGAGACATTTGTAACTGGTTCTCGACTACGCTCGAACTGACATAATGTTTTTATGTTCCTATTTAAAGAAATAATAAACTCCTAAATAATTACAAATACTATATCACATAAACACCCAAAAACTTTAAAACTTTTAAATATCCAACAATTGTTCTGTTAAATATTTCCAAGTAAATTTTAGTTTTTCTACTTCCATATTGGCAGTAAATTCCTGTTCACGGTTTGCTAAATAAAAATCATTGATTGCCGCAGCAATTTCAGTCGTGTTTTTATCAACTACATAACCAACTACTTCATGAGGCACAAGCTCCGCAAGCCCGCCAACATTGGTAACGAGCATTGGTTTGCTGTAGTAATAAGCTATTTGTGTAACGCCACTTTGCGTAGCTGTTAAATAAGTTTGAACTATTAAATCGGCAGCCGAAAAATATACGCCTACTTCATTATTTGGAATAAAATCAGTTCTGAGAATCACACTGTTTTCTAATCCTAAATTTTTTATTTGTTGTAAATAAGGTTCACTGTTTTCGTAAAATTCACCTGCTACAATCAATTTTAAATTTGGATGCGAATGTTTCAATAAAACAAAACTATCCAACAATAAACTTAAACCTTTGTATTTTCTTATAAATCCAAAAAATAATAAATAATCATCGGCTTCATTCAAACCCAATTTTCTTTTAGCTTCTTGCTTATCCAATAATGGCCCAAACATATCATACATTGGGTGCGGCACATATTTTTTTGGTTTGCCTGTGGCAAATAAATCAACATGGGCATATACTTCCCTACTCATGGCCAAAAAACCATCGCAAGCATCTATAAAATATTGGGTAAATGCGGTATCAAAAAACTGTTGTTCGTGAGGAATAATGTTATCGGCAATGGTAATGATTTTTGTCTTCCCGTTTGCTTTCATTAAGCGTGCAATGGTTCCAAATGCAGGCGCCATAAAACTCATCCAATACCTAAAAATCACTACATCGTATTCCTTATTTTTTAATTTATTTCCAACCAAAAACCAGTTCAGTGGATTGATAGAATTAATGATAGAATAAATGGTAATATCAGTTGGTTTTGGGTCATCGCTCATTTGCGTTTTTCCGGGAAACAATAATTTAGGATATTGTAATGAAAAACTAGCAATTTCGCACTCATGACCTTGAGCATTAAACTCTTTGCAAAGGCGTTCGTTATAAGTAGCCAAACCACCTCTTAAAGGCCAAGCCGGACCAATAATTAGGATCTTTTTCTTAGTCATTATAACCGATGTATTTGGTTATTCCATAATGGTTTCTTTCGTTTGAATTTCGGCTAATTAATTCACCAATAAATCCAGCTAAAAACAATTGCATACCAATTATGATTGAAACCAAAGAAACATAAAACATGGGTTGTTCTGTAATTCCCCTATTTAAATTCATATTATGTGAAATATACCATAATTTTTGGAGACCAATATAAGCTGCTCCAAAAAAACCAAACATAAAAAATAAAGTACCTAAAACTCCAAAGAAATGCATGGGTTTTTTACCAAATTTTGAAACAAAAAATATGGTTAACAAATCAAGGAAACCATTGATAAAACGGTCGAAACCAAACTTGGTAACACCATATTTACGCGCTCTATGAACAACTTCTTTTTCTGTAATTTTTGTAAAGCCATTCCACTTAGCTAAAACCGGAATGTAACGGTGCATTTCATTATAAACTTCAATGGCTTTAACCACATCTACTTTATATGCTTTTAAACCACAATTGAAATCGTTCAATTCTATTCCACTCATTTTGCGAGTTGCCCAATTAAAAATTTTTGTAGGAAGAGTTTTAGTAATTGGATCGTAACGTTTCTTTTTCCAACCACTTACCAAATCAAAACCATCGTTAACTATCATGTTATATAAACCCGGAATTTCATCAGGACTATCTTGCATATCGGCATCCATTGTTATTACCACATTGCCTTGCACTTTATGAAAAGCTACGTTTAATGCGGCAGATTTACCATAATTTCTTCTGAATTTGATGGCTTTAATAAATGGATTAGTTACTGAAAGTTTTTCTACAACGGCCCAACTATTATCGGTGCTGCCATCGTCAACCATAATAATTTCATAAGTGAAATTATTTTCATTCATTACGCGTTCAATCCAAGCCAACAATTCTGGCAACGATTCATCTTCATTATAAAATGGTATTACAACCGATATTTGAATTTCTTTCACTTATAAATAGTTTTATGGTTAATATTATTGATTTTATTACATGTCAAGGCTTTTGTAAGTATCTTCAGGATTGCGTTTTTGAACAAAAATAGCAATGATTAAACTTACAATCAATACATAAAAATTTACTCCAAATAATTGTCCTGAAATTTTTGATTCTGCAGAATTTTTATCTTTCATGGCTCCGATTATTTCCATTTTTTTATCTTCATCAAAATAATCCATTTCCAAAATTGCTTTTTTAGCAGTTTCAATCTCTTTCAACAACTCTTCAGGATTAATGAATTTATAAAAAATAAACTTCCAAGCTGCTAAAATTATAGAAGCCATTACCCCAATAAACAAAGCTGTTTTCAACACTTCTGAATATTTGCTAAATCCATTAACTTGTTGGTCTCTTCTTATTTTCATTCCTAAAAATAATGTGGTAACCGATGAAGTCAATAAAACAACAGAATCTATCAATGGATGTTCGCCTCTGTTAACTCCAGCAATCAAAAATACTAAATCGAGAATGATAATTGCAGCAGCATAAATAATTCCAAATTTTAAAGCATGAAGCCAAAGTGGTGTTTCGTTTTCTTGGTATTCCATTTAAATTAATTATGGTTGGTAAAGGCTAATAATGCAGCAAGCACACTTATTTCAAAAGCATTGTATTTGCCTTTAAATTGACCTAACATTTCAGTTGAATATGGTGTTTGGAAAAACATCACCATTGGAATAAATATTTCTTTTATTTCCGATGAATCTGGTAAAGTAGCTTTCAATTTTGTCAAATCGTCAAAATCAGCTTCATCCAAATCGTTTTCTATCAAAGGCTCATATATTTTAAATTCATCTTGAAATTCGTCCATGTCAGTTAACAAAAATTCATTCAAGAAATCTTCAATCGAAATATTTGCATCCGCATCATTGGCTTCATTAATGTATAAAAACACATTTAATAATTCAGTGCCGCGTTCTACTGTTTTCTCTTCTATTTCTTCCCATTCTTCTGAGTCAAAATACTCTTCATCGTGTGCAAAAGCTGATAAAAAATGAACCAACATTAAGTCAAAAACTACCTCTTCTATTTCGCCATAACCGCCTTTATTCATTAATGTATCCAGCGATTTCATTTTGTTTTCAAACGAATCTATCGACACAAATATTTGACTGCAATTGTCATATATATTTGTTAAATTTTTTCCTTCTGCATAAGTTCCAAGCAAAGCTTGTAGTGAATTCAATATCACTTTATTTTGGTGTTCTATGATCATTTTTTAAAATGTTTGTATTTTGTTTTTATAGTAAGTGGCAATTACTTTGCCTTTTAATTCTTTGTTGTAAACCATGCTATTTCTTGATTTCGAAAAATTGGTTTTATCATTCAATATCCATTTTTTATTGGCATCAAAAATAATAAAATCTGCTGCTTCTCCTTTTTCAAAAACAGGAATTGGTTTGTTTAAAATTGTTCTTGGATTGGTGCTTAATTTCTGAACCAATAAATTGGTATCAAAATTATTAGGTGCATTTGCTAACAGCAATGGCAATGCAGTTTGTAGCATTATCATACCTTCGTCAGCATATTCAAATTCTACTTCTTTTAGCTCTGTATTTTGGGGCAAATGGTCAGTTACAATCGCATCAATTGTTCCATCTATTAATCCATTCCAAAGTGCTTTTCTATCTTCTTTGCTGCGCAATGGTGGATTCAATTTTAAGTTAGAATTATAATCAACCAAATCGGTATCGGTAAAACATAAATTGGCAATGGCCACATCGCAGGTAATTGGCAAACCTTTTTTCTTGGCTTTTTGAATAATTTCAACTGAAACTTTACTTGAAATATGCGAAAAATGAATGCTTGAATTGGTGTATTTTGCTAATTCAATATCACGTTTAATGGCCAATTCTTCTGTAATGGAAGGAATGCCTTTTAAACCCAAAAGCACACTGGTATTTCCTTCGTGCATTCTTCCTCCGTTACTTAAATTCAAATCTTCGGCATGAGTAAAAACTTTAGCACCAAATATTTGAGCATATTGCAAAGCACGAAGCATTAAACTGCTATTTTTAACAGCATGATTAGCATCTGTAAAACCAATGGCTCCGGCTAAGTGCATGTCGTACATTTCACTCATCTCCTTGCCTTCCATTTTATTACTTAATGTGCCAAAAGGCAATAAAGTTACCGGTAAATTCTTTGATTGATTGATGACATATTCCACCGCACTTTTACTGTTAATGCTTGGCTCACTGTTGGGCAAAACACATACAATTGAAAATCCGCCAGCATTTGCTGTTTGAGCCAAAGTGGCTAAAGTTTCTTTGTGTTCATTACCGGGGTCGGAGCTGTGAGTGCGCAAACAAACCAAACTTGGTAATAAACTGGCTTTTTTGGCATCAATAACTTGCTTGTATTTTTGAGTTTTTGAAAATGATTTTTTGCTACTTAAAACTATAGTATCAATATGATTATCAACTATCAATACATCGCAAACTTTATTTAAAAAAGGACTTGCAGGAAAGCAAACAGTGGCATTTAAAATGAGTATTTCCATAAAAAATTAAGCTTGGCGAATGTAAGGAATTGTATTGTAAAATCAAATTAATTGAAAATGAACAAAAAATAGTGCTTTTAATTAATGCATTTTACCAATTACTAACCACCTGAAAGCCCAAGCCCATTTTAATTTAATATTACTGAATTGAACATTGCAATTTTCTATTATTTGAAGCCAATCATTTTTAACAAAACCCCTTGCTACAGAATGCTTCGCATCGTTTTTCACTAAATACGATTTGCTAAATATTTGCGTAAGCCAAGCAATGGAATAATAAGCAAAAAAATGGCGGTGTAAATCGTTGATGATAAAACCTTGTTTGGCATTCGCGTTACACCATTTTATTAATTTAATAATTTCTTGGTCTGTTAAATGATGAGTAAATAAACAAGCTAAGGCAAAATCAAATTGAATATTCATGCTTGGCAAATGCTTATAATCTGCTTCAATAAATGTAATTTCAGGAAAATCTTTTGCTTGCTTTATTGCATAATCAATGCAATCTTTTTTTAAATCAACACCAATAAAATTAAATTTAAAACCATTTTTTCTTGCCCATTTGGACAAATAAATTAGGTTATCGCCACCACCACAACCAATATCTATTAAAGTATAAACTGTATTTTTTTCAAGTTTAAATTGCTTTAATCCTTTTAACGTAACTTGATGTCCGCCAAGCCAAGTATTTATAATATTTAGCTCTAATAAATTTTGGTATAAATCCCTAGCTGGAATATCGTTTTGGTCTAATAATTCTTTTTGTAATGACCTAGCTTTGAAGTTTAACATTGCATTAGCAAAGCAAACATTTTTTTATTAGTTATAGTAAAAATAAATTATAAAAAAATAGACATTATCATTCAAAAATGTGTTTTTTAGCAGAATCAACTTTTCAAAAACAAATTATTAGCTTTAATTCGCAAATCTAAAAAACCAAAAAAGTATGAAGAAAAAGATTTTTACTGCATTATGCGCTTTCCTTTTAACTATCTATAGTAATGCAACAATTTTAAACACCACTATTAACAAAACAGTAGAAAGTGTAAATACTAGCTACCAATTAGATGTAACCAATGATGGCGCTTATGATATAACATTCAATTATTTTGCAAATGGTTCCATTACCATAACTGGAAGAATAGGCAATGGAAACAATAATTATTTGGCTACTGGAACCATCAGTGGTGGAAATAATTACCCCGTAAAAGTAAATAATAATAAAATTTTTACAAGTTTAAGCACCTGGAAATCAAATCCTATTTTTATTCAAAGTCCTGTTTTAACATATACTGATTTTGCAGGAAAAGGAAATCAATACATAGTAGGTAGAATGAATTACGGTACACCTGAGCTTTTTTACTTTTGGATTTTGGTAAATGTTTCAAGTAATGGCTCCACTTTAAATATTTTAAAATGTGCTTATGAAACAGAACCAGATTCTTCACTTGCCACCGGCAATGAAGGACAAAATGGCCCTGGTTCATTTACAAATCATGTGTTTAGCAATGCTAATTTTAGTGTATTCCCGCAGCCAGCAAGCTCCCAGATAGAAATTCAAACCAATGAAATAATTCAAGGTTATAAAATTTTTAACCTAAATGGTCAATTATTAAATGAGCAAAATTATTTAAAAAACAAAATAATAGATGTTGCCAATTTGCCAAAAGGTATTTACTTGCTTCAATTATTAAACAATAATAATTTTATTTCAACTAAGAAAATAATAATTGAATAAATACATGAAAATAAACAAATTTATTTTAACAATGGTAGCAAGCACCAGTCTTGTGGTATCAAGTTATGCTCAAAACAAACCTCAAAAAATGACTGACAAAAAAAGTGTAAATACAGTTCACAAATTTGAAGTGGAAGCCGATCGCTTTGCCGATTTACAAGTATTACGATACGAAATAGAAGGATTTGATGAACTTACACCTAAACAAAAAGAGTTAGCATACTATTTATTTGAAGCTGCCAATTCAGGTAGGGATATTATTTACGACCAAAAATATAAATATAATTTAACCATTCGTAAAACCATTGAGGCTATTTTCAATACTTATATGGGTAATAAAAAAGATGCCCAATTTCAAAAGTTTGAAACCTATGCCAAACGTGTTTTCTTTTCAAATGGAATTCACCATCATTATTCTAATTTAAAATTTGTTCCTGAATGTACTTACGACTTCTTTAAAGTATTGGTTCAAGGTTCTGATTATAGATTATTGCCATTAAATGGCAAATCAATTGATGATTTTTTATTGGATTTGAAGCCTATTATGTTCGACCCGAAATTTGAAAACAAAACTGTTGATTTAGCCTCAGGCATTGACAATGTAAAAGCATCATCAAATAATTTTTATGAAGGTGTTACTCAAAAAGAAGTAGAAGAATACTACGATGCTAAAATGACCAAAGACGATACTCAACCAATTTCATGGGGGTTGAATAGTAAAATGGTAAAAGAAAATGGTGTGGTAACAGAAAAAGTTTGGAAAGTTGGTGGCATGTATAGCCGATCAATGGAACAAATGGTTTATTGGCTAAAAAAAGCAGTAAATGTTGCTGAAAATGACCAACAAAAATTGACTTTATCATTACTTGTTGAATACTTTAAAACGGGTGATTTAAAAAAATGGGACGAGTATAATATTGCTTGGGTTTCGGATGTAAATAGTAGATTAGATGTAGTAAATGGTTTTATAGAAGTATATGATGATGCCATTGGAAAACGTGGAGCTTTTGAATCAGTTGTTTCGCTAAAAGACATGATAGCTACCAAAAGAATAGAAGCAGTAGCAAAAGAAGCTCAATGGTTTGAAGATAATTCACCAATAGCTGCTGAACATAAAAAGAAAGAAGTGAAAGGAATTACGGCAAAAGTAATTACTGTTATTCAAGAGTCGGGTGCAAGTGCGCAATCAACTCCAATAGGAATTAACCTCCCAAATGCAAATTGGATTCGCCAACAACATGGTAGCAAATCTGTTTCATTAAGCAATATTGTTCATAGCTATAATATAGTTGGTGCTAAAAGTCCCATGTTAAAAGAATTTGCTGAAAACGAAAAACAAATTGAACTTGCTAAAAAATATGGTTCTTTAGCTGGTGATTTGCATACTGATATGCATGAAGTTATAGGCCATGCAAGTGGACAAATTAACAAAGGAATTGGCGATCCTGACCAAACTTTAAAAAATTATGCAAGTACATTAGAAGAAGCTCGTGCCGATTTAGTAGCATTGTATTATGTGTTAGATCAAAAATTAGTTGACATGGGTGTAATGCCTAGTCTTGATTGTGGTAAAGCAGAGTACGATGGCTATATTATGAACGGTTTGATTACACAATTAACCCGTTTAAATATTGGCGAAAACTTAGAAGAAGCACACATGCGTAACCGCCAATTAAATGCAAAATGGGCTTATGAAATGGGTAAAAAAGACAATGTAATTTCATTTATAAAACGCAATGGAAAAACTTACGTTAAAGTAAATGACTATAATAAATTACGTAATTTATTTGGACAATTATTGAAAGAAATTCAACGCATTAAATCGGAAGGTGACTTTAAAGCTGCTACTGAATTAGTAGAAAATTATGGTGTTAAAGTAGACCAAACATTATTAAAAGAAGTAAAAAGCCGTTTTAATAAATTAAATGTTGCAGCATACAAAGGATTTATTCAACCAAAGTTAGTACCTGTTATGAATGGTGAAACAATAGTAGATGTAAAAGTTGAGTACCCAACTGACTTTTTGAAAACACAATTAGAATTAAGCAAAAAATATAGTTTTTTACCTGCTATAAACTAATTAGCATTTAAACAATTATTATAAAAAAAAGGCCTCAATATAGTGCACCCAAAAGTTTAGACAAATTTATAATTAATTTTGATAATAATGAGCTCGATAATTTATCGGGCTCATTCCGTTTAAATTTAGTTTAATTCTTTCATTATTATAATAAGTAATGTATTCTATTATTTCATTTTTCAGGTG
>CANGGG010000022.1 GCA_947453415.1 Bacteroidota bacterium
TAAAAAAATGATTGGATAATGGAAATAATTTTTGCAAGTCATAACGAAAATAAAGTAACAGAAATTAGTGCGTTAATTGGAGCTGATTTTATTGTTAAATCACTCAATGCAATTGGCTATCATGATGAAATAATAGAAGATGGCGAAACGCTAGAAGCAAATGCATTGATAAAAGCAAGAACCATTTATAATAAAACTAAAAGCAATTGTTTTGCCGATGATACTGGCTTATTGGTAGAGGCTTTAAATAATGAGCCGGGAGTATATAGTGCGCGTTATGCTGGTGAACAAAAAAACGCCAACGATAACATGAATTTATTATTGAAAAACCTTGCTGATTTTGACAATAAAAATGCACGTTTTGTAACTGTAATTGCTTTAATAATTGATGGAAAAGAATATTTGTTTGAAGGTGAATTATTAGGAAAAATTACCGATACTAAAACTGGTAAATTCGGATTTGGTTATGACCCAATATTTATTCCAAATGGTTTTAACATTTCATTGGCTGAAATGGATTTACAAGAAAAAAATAAAATTAGTCACCGAGCAAAAGCATTTGAAAAAATGATCGGCTTTTTAACTACTTACAAGCAATAAAAAATCTAAAACACTACTTTTTCTCTAACCTCAGTTGAGTGATATTTTTTATCACATCGTTATAAACACTGTCGAGCAGCTGAGGTTCTTCTAAATAGTAAGTATAATTATCGTTGAATTGTTTTTCTGTTATGTTATTTTTCTTGTAAACATATTCATAATGCCATAACATTGATTTGTTTAGGCTATCAATTAAAAATCCTTGTTGGTTAACTCCCGCTTCCGCAATTTGAATGTCGGTTAAAATGTTTGCCATTTTAGTTCTATCAAAAAACGGATTTGGTTTTAAAGAATTATCCGTTTGGCAAGCAATTGTAATAATAACTAATGCAATTAATGCATATTTGTAAATTGAATTTATCATCATGAGTATAGCTGCAAATATTGAAAAAATAAAACAACAACTAAGCCAAAATATTAAATTAATTGCGGTAAGTAAAACAAAACCGGTGGAAACCCTTATGGAAGCTTACAATTCAGGACAAAAAATATTTGGTGAAAATAAAGTTCAGGAGCTTGTAGGCAAGTTTGAACAAATGCCAAAAGACATTGAATGGCACATGATTGGTCATTTGCAAAGCAATAAAGTAAAATACATTATTCCATTTGTGGCATTGATTCATTCGGTTGACAGTGAAAATATTTTACTTGAAATCAATAAACAAGCCGCTAAAATCAATAAAATTCAACAGGTGCTTTTGCAAATTAGCATTGCCGATGAAGAAACAAAATTTGGTTTTGAAGAAGCAGAATTATTTAATCTTCTAGTAAAATTTAAAAACCATGAATTTCCCAATATTGAAATAGTTGGTTTAATGGGAATGGCAACATTTACTGAAAATGAGGAGCAAATTGCAAATGAATTTGCAGGCTTAAAAAAACTATTTGACAATGTAAAAGCTACTTATTTTTCTTCACAGGAATCTTTCCATCAATTATCGATGGGAATGAGCAGCGATTATCAAATTGCTATTGCCAATGGCAGTAATTTAATTAGAGTTGGAAGTACTATTTTTGGTGGAAGATAACATTGGAAATTCGAAAAAATATTCCGATTAATCGGAACGAAATTCGAAATATTTTGACTGAACAAATTATAATTCATAAAGTAAATTGAATAATGAATATCTATTTTCGAATTTAGGATTTAGAATTTAATTTTTTTTCTTTTAGCCCTGAAAGGGCTCAACAAAACTCACTGTTCTCATTTGACACAATAAAACTATATTTGCCTTTTTAAAATTATCAATGCGCATATTATTAACTACGCTTAACGCCAAATATATTCATATCAATCTTGCCATCAGACTTTTGTTTGAGTTAAACAAAGACAAAAAAGGCTTGGAATGGAAAGAATTTACCATTAAAGAAGACAAAGCTGGAATTGCAGATTTCTGCAAAGATTTTGAAATCATTGCTTTCAGTTGCTATATATGGAATATTCAGCAAACACTAGTAGTGGCACGTTTAATAAAATCAATTAATAAAGACATAAAAATACTGTTAGGTGGACCAGAAGTAAGTTATGAATACAATGATGTAATTGGATTAGATGAAGTAGATTATATCATTACAGGCGAGGGAGAAACTCCTTTTAAAGAGTTTATCAATAGCTATCCAAACATAGAAAATGTTCCAAATTTAGTATTTAAAAAAGACGGAAAAGTGAAAGAAAACTTGCCCGCTCCCATGTTTGATTTAACTAATTACACCAACTTTAATCCTTATATTAACGATAAACCAGCAGACCTATACAACAAAGTTTGCTATGTAGAAACCAGCCGTGGTTGTCCTTATAAATGTGAGTTTTGTTTGGCTAGTTTAGACAATAAAGTGCGTACACTTCCAATAGACGACATTAAAACAAATTTGCTGTATTTGATGGAACATGGGCGTGTGGTAAAGTTTTTAGATAGAACTTTCAATGTAAAAAAAGATTTTACCATCGATATTTTTAAATTCATATTGGCAAACCACAAACCAAACAATGTTTTTCAGTTTGAAATTACTGCCGATATAGTCCATCCCGATATTGTTAAATTTATTCAAGAACATGTTCCAAAAGGATTATTCCGTTTTGAAATTGGTATTCAAACAGTAAACCAACAAGCGAATTTACAAGTAAACAGGAAACAAAATTTTGATAAAACCAGTGCGGTTATCAAAACGCTAGACAATAAAATAGAAATGCATTTAGACCTCATCGTAGGTTTGCCTTTAGATTATTGGAACGATATAAAATACAGCATTGAGGAAGTTTTTAAACTTTTTCCGCCTGAGTTACAATTGGGTTTTTTAAAGTTTTTAAAAGGAACTCCCATGCGTCATAAATATTTGGAACACGATTATGTATATGATCCACTTCCACCCTACCAAATTATAAAAAGTAAATATTTAAGCGAAGAAGAACTTTTAAAAATTACTGTTTTAGAAGAAGCATTAGAAATTTATTGGAACAAAAAACGCGCATTTCATACCTTAAAATATGTATCGAATAACTACAGCATTTTCGATTTTTTGTTGGGTTTAGGAAATCTTTTTGCTAGCAAAAGTAATTTCCACAAACATGCTTTGGTTACAGTTTATGAAATCATACATGAATATGCAAAAACAACTTTTCCAAACGATAAAATATTGCTTGATTTGATAGCAATTGATTATTATTTGCATCCAAATATTAAACCTAAAACTTTATTTATTGAAGAAATAGATAGAGCCGAAAGAACCAATATGATTGAGCGTTTACGTTTAAATCATCATAAATTCAGATTCATTATTATTCAAATCAATTTTGATTTTGAAACATGGCAACAAAGTGAAACAATAGCTGAAGAAAAGCACCATTTAATTTTCCAATATAATGGAACTTCAAAACCAGCTGTAATTTTTGACCAGTTGGAAATGGTGAGGATTTAAAAAAGGAAATATTAATTAAATTTAGAAATAAACACTAAATTTGTGCTATAAAAAACAAAACGATGAAATACATTTTAGAAATAGCAGAAAACAAATCAGACTTTGCTGAAGAATTTTTTAAAACAATTTCTTTTATAAAAAATGTAAAAGCGGTTC
The DNA here is from genome assembly GCA_947453415.1 of Bacteroidota bacterium. GTDB lineage: Bacteria > Bacteroidota > Bacteroidia > UKL13-3 > UKL13-3 > JAAFJM01. Next base: position 3,673 of record CANGGG010000022.1, read on the forward strand.
CATCTAATGAAATAACTAATCCAATCATTTTACAAAATATAGAAGCCTACGAAAAAGGGAAACTTAAGGCATCACCTTTATGCTTGGCAGATTTAAAAAAAATGCTCAATGATTGAGTTAGTTTTTATTCCAAAAGCATGGACTGACTTAGGTTGGTGGATGCAAAATGATATAAAATCTGTCAAAAAAATATACAAGCTTTTAGAAAATTGTTGTAAAACTCCGTTTGAAGGATTAGGTCAGCCAGAGCCACTAAAGGCAAATTATAGTGGATATTGGTCACGAAGAATAAATTTGGAACATAGAATAATATATAAAGTTGAGGACAAACGAATCGTTGTAATTTCTTTATATGGTCATTACCAAAATTAGAATAAACGACAAAACTTTCCTTACAACAAATATTTCTTTTCTATCACAGTTCTGTGGTGAATTTCGTGGCCTAATAACATGTAAGCAATGCTTCTTACACTTGCTGGATTATTATTGGCAACGCCCATTTTATCCCAAGCAGCATTTGCTAACGATTTTAGTATTTCAACAGTAGAACCTCTCACCATAGAAAACTCACGAACCATGTCGTAAATATCTCTTTTATCGGCCATGCTCGTTTCTACAAATATATTGTGGTCAAAGCCTGCCAAAGGAACCTCAGGATTACGCGCTATTGATAAAATTCTGTATTGGAAAACTCTTTCGCAATCAATAATGTGTTGGAAAATTTCTTTTACAGTCCATTTATTGGCTTCATATTTAAACAATAAAGTTTCCTCATCTAAGCTAGTAAAAAGCTCTATGGTTTCCATGCTTTCTTTGTATAATTCGGTGTATAAATCTTCCGATTTTACTAAATTAACATAAGTAGCAATGTAAGGATTAAATAACGATAAGTCAGGTTTTGTAATTTCCATTGTGTTTTTTTCGAGCCGCAAGTTTAGTAAAAATTTCATTCATTTATTGCAAATTATCATTCATTTTTACGATTTAAACTTTACATGTAAATTTATTTTCAAACATTTAATAGTTTTTGTAAAATTTATAAAAACAATAACTATAATTACAAAAAAATACAAATAGCCAAATGAAAATACTTGATATAAAAACCATGCGCGGACCAAATTATTGGAGTGTACGCAGACATAAATTAATTCAAATGCGTTTGGATTTAGAAGAATTAGAACAAAGCCCTACCAATAAAATTGATGGTTTTTCAGAACGCTTAGAAAAAATGTTTCCTAGCATGTTTTCACATAGATGTTCGGAACAAGTAGCTGGTGGTTTTTTTATGCGTGTAAAAGATGGAACTTGGATGGGACATGTAATTGAACATATTGCACTTGAAATTCAAACGTTGGCAGGCATGGAAACAGGCTTTGGCCGCACCCGATCAACCAGTAAAGAAGGCGTATACAATGTAGTATTTAGCTACATGGAAGAAAAAGCAGGTGTTTTTGCGGCAAGATCTGCCGTAAGAATTGCGGAAGCATTAATAGCTGGAACCGACTACGACTTAGGAAACGATATTCAAGAACTTAGGGAAATTAGAGAAGATGAAAGATTAGGCCCAAGCACCGGCTGCATTGTTGAAGAAGCAGTTTCCAGAGGAATTCCTTATATTCGTTTAAACAGAAATTCATTGGTTCAGTTGGGTTATGGAATCAATCAAAAACGAATCAGAGCAACCATTGCCAGTACTACTGGCAGCATAGCAGTAGACATAGCCTGCGATAAAGAAGAAACAAAAAATTTATTGGGTGCAGCTGAAATTCCAGTTCCCAAAGGACGAATTGTTTATGGTGAGGAAGGTTTGGAAGCAGCTATTGAAAGCATCAAATATCCTATTGTTACCAAACCCGTTGATGGAAATCACGGAAAAGGCGCTACCACCGATATTAATAATTGGGAAGATGCTGTTAAAGGTTTAGAAGCTGCTAAAGTATATTCTAGAGGTGTTATTGTTGAAAAATTTATTTCAGGATTGGACCATCGTGTTTTAGTAATTAACTACAAGTTTGTTGCAGCTGCAATCCGTAAACCAGCATCGGTTATTGGTGATGGAAAAAGTACCATTGACGAATTAATTGATATTACAAACCTAGACCCACGAAGAGGATTTGGACACGAGAAAACTTTGACAAGTATCAAAGTTGATCAATTTACTTTAGATATTTTAAAAGATAAAAACTTAACACTTGAAAGTATTTTACCCGAAGGTGAAGAGCTTTGGTTAAAACCAACAGCTAATCTTTCTACCGGTGGTACTGCTACTGATATTACTGATTTAGTTCATCCCGATAATATTTTTATGTGTGAACGAATAGCAAGAATTATTGGCTTAGATATTTGCGGAATTGATATGATGGCTAAAACATTAAGCGAACCGGTTGCCGAATCTGGCGGTGGCGTAATAGAAGTAAATGCTGCTCCTGGTTTCAGAATGCACATAGATCCAGCTCAAGGTTTACCAAGAAATGTGGCCGAACCAGTAATTGATATGTTATATCCAATAGGAAGTTCAGCACGCATTCCTATCATAGCTATTACAGGTACAAATGGTAAAACTACCACTACCCGATTAATGGCTCACATGGTAAAAACGATGGGTTATAAAGTGGGTTACACCACTACCGATGGCGTTTATATTCAAAATCAAATGATGATGCGTGGCGATTGTACCGGACCCGTAAGTGCAGAGTTTGTGTTAAAAGATCCTACCGTTGATTTTGCAGTTTTAGAGTGTGCTAGAGGAGGAATTTTACGTTCAGGTTTAGGTTTTCACAATTGCGATATAGCCATTGTAACAAACGTAGCTGAAGACCATTTGGGATTAGGTGATATAGACACCATAGAACAATTAGCAAGAGTAAAAGCAGTAGTTCCCGAAAGTGTATTGGCAAGTGGTTATAGCATATTAAATGCCGACAATAAATGGGCAGCTCAAATGGCTAAAGGTTTAGCTTGTAAAGTAGCTTATTTCAGTATGGATGAAAATAATCCAATCATCAAAGAACATATAAATGCTGGAGGTTTAGCTGCTATTTATGAAAATGGTTATGTAACAATAAGCAAAGGAACTTGGAAAATTAGGGTAGAAAAAGCCATCAATATTCCATTGACTTTTGGGGGAAAAGCTACGTTTAATATTCAAAATATATTGCCAACTTTAATTGCTGGATTTATCCGTAATTTTAAAATTGAAGACATGCGAATTGCATTGCAAACTTTTATTCCTAGTCCGGCACAAACACCAGGTCGTATGAATATATTTAATTTTAAAAACTTTCAAGTAATGGTTGATTACGCACACAATGCTGCTGGTTTTACAGCCATAGCCGATATGTTAAGTAAAATAAATGCAAAACACGTTGGAATCATTGCTGGTGTTGGCGACAGACGCGATGAAGATACCATTGGTTTAGGAAGTGTGGCTGCCAAAATGTTTGACGAAGTAATAATACGCCAAGATAAAAACTTAAGAGGTAAAACCGAACAAGATATAATTGACTTGATGATGCGAGGTATTACAGAGGTAGATGCCAATAAAAAAGTAACTGTAATTAAGAAAGAAACTGAGGCCATAGAATTTGCGATAAAAAATGCTGCAAAAGGCAGTTTTATTACTATTTGCAGCGATGTAGTTCCAGATGCTTTAGACCAAATTATGAAAATGAAAGAACAAGAAGACGAGGGTTTGGTTGAATTTGGTTTGTAATAAAAACAAATTAATGAAATAAAAATAATTCTATGCTATCAGCTTATGAAAAAAGAATATATTAATGCTTTATTTGATAAATTTGAAGAAGCGTGTTACGATTACAAAGGAATAGAATGTTGGAGTGCAAGAGAACTTCAAGAAATTCTTGGATATGCACAATGGAGAAATTTTGAAAAAGTAATTGAAAAAGCTAAAAAATCTTGTGAACAAGCTTTAGAAATAGTAAAGAACCATTTTGCTGATATCAGCAAAATGGTCGAAATTGGTAGTGGCGCAAAAAAAGAAATACAAGATATAGCGCTTACGAGATATGCTTGTTATTTGATTGCACAAAATGGAGATGCTACAACCAAATCTGAAATTGCATTTGCTCAAACCTATTTTGCTGTTCAAACAAGAAAACAAGAAATTATTGAAAAACGATTGTTAGATGTGGCAAGGGTTAATGCTCGTGAAAAACTATCGCAATCAGAAAAGAAGTTATCAGGAATTATTTTTGAAAGAGGCATTGATAATAAAAGCTTTGCGTTCATTCGTTCTAAAGGTGATGAAGCTTTGTTTGGGGGAAGAACTACAAACGATATGAAAAGAATTTTGAAAGTTCCTGATAGTCGTCCATTAGCCGATTTCTTGCCAACATTAACCATAAAAGCAAAAGATTTTGCAACAGAACTTACAAGTCATAATGTTATAGATAAAGATTTACAAGGAGACAACTTAATAACCAAAGAACACGTAGAAAATAATTTGGCTGTAAGAAAGATGTTACAGGATAGAGGTGTAAAACCAGAGCAACTTCCACCAGCCGAAGATGTGAAAAAAGTAGAGCGAAGATTAGAAAGTGAAGAAAAAAAAATATTAAAAGATTTGAAAAAAAAGTAAACAAGGAAAAAAATGAAAAGTAAAATATTTTTTTAAATAATTTTATTCCTAACATCAAAGCTACATTCGCAAGAAGTAAAAAACATTTATCCTTTTTATTTGGATAAAATACCCTCTTTTAAATCAATTTATGATTTTAATGGCGAACTAAATAAGGAAGAATTAAAAGAAATGTTTGCAGGAATCAAATCAATTAAAATGGAAAATTCCTTTGATCGCAAATTTTATAAAGAAAACAATCAATCAATTATTTTTAAACAAGTAACAAATAATTAGTTATTATAAAATTCATTATCAAAAATGAATATAATTATATTAGACTTTATAGAAATTCAAAAACAAAAGAAATTACAAACTATTCCTATAAAACTGATATTCAGTATTTAACACAAAACCAATATTTAAAATAAAAAATAATATAGAATGTAAATAAATTGTGGTTGCTAAAGTCTTAATTAAATATATTTTCGCATAAATTTAAAAACCTAAAATAATATGTATTGGACACTAGAACTTGCTTCATATTTAGACGATGCGCCATGGCCAGCCACAAAAGATGAATTAATTGATTACGGAATTAGAAGTGGTGCGCCACTAGAAGTAATTGAAAATTTACAAGAAATAGAAGATGACGGAGAGCCTTTTGAAGGTATTGAAGAAATTTGGCCTGATTACCCTACTAAAGAAGATTATTTTTACAACGAAGATGAGTTGTAACATAAAAAAAGGAACTTTAAATTAAAGTTCCTTTTTTTATGCGTTATAATTTCTATTATTCGTAACCAAGAATTACTTGTTCATCACTGTTTTTTAAGTATTCCGATTGGTACTGATTTATTGGATCTTGTTTGTAATTATCTAAGTTTAGAGAATACTTTAAAGCACTTCCCATTCCTATTATCTTCACCAAATTTAGCTCCAACAAATGCACAAAATCGCGCTGAATAGTTTTGCGGTTACATTCAAACTCACTTACTAATTCTTTGGTACTTACAAAGCCTCTATGTTGAATAATATACATGATTAACTTTTGGCGTTTGTTTAAAATTGAATCATCAATTTCTTTCAATTTGTATCCGCTTTGGAACACAAAATTCATGATATTTTTTTGACGGGGATTTAGTTTTTCGTAATCAATTTGCTTACGGAAATAAGATTGTAATAACTGGTACATGCGTGTTAATTGATTGGCATGTAACGACAATCCAAAAGCAATTTGTTCGTTTAAACTTTGTTCTTGAACTGGTGATTCTGTATTTTTATTTTCAAGAAAATATGCTAAATATTCATTTTTCTTAATATATAATTCGTGTTCTAAACTTAACAAACCATTTAAATCCATATTGTGTTTTCTTAACCAAAAACTTTGCAATAGTGAGGCAAATTTGTTTTTAGCTTCAGCAAACATTGGTAATGAAAGGATTTTAAAATGCAACATCCAACTTTGAATAATAGGATGAAATTCAGTATCACTGTTTAAAAATTCAAATAAATTTTCTAACTCAAGTTCCGATTCTGGATGCAATCTTTCTGGTTGTGAAAACGATTTATTATCAAATAAATTTGATTCTGATGATTGAAGCAATAAATCAGTAACTAATATTTTATGTAAATGATAAACCATTGAAATAGTCAATGGTTGATTGATATTATCAAATAAATATTTTTCAGCTTTGTAAAATTGGTAAATAGCCGATTCCGCAGCGCCCGATGGACGAATATTTCTGCTTATTATATATTTTACAGTTTTTATTTCTAATAAATTATGATCAATTGCATTGGCATAATAATTACGCAAAATAGAGCTGTTCAACTTTTCAGTTTCAACAATTGCTTCAGGCAAATCAATAAAGTCAAATATTTTTTTCAACTCTTCATATTGATGTTGGTATTGTACAAATGCCTCATCAATGCTAATTGCTGCTTCGTATTTATTTATCAGTATCATTCCTACGAATATATAGCACTGATTTTCTCTTAAAAATGCAGTTGCAACCTCTTATGGTGGATAAACCTTGTTTTAAATTTAAATGATTAAAAAAAACAACTAAATCCTTTGCCAATAAAGGATTTAGCAAATCATATCAAAATAGACATTTAGATTTTATACTGTGAATAATGAAATTAATTGCGACATTCAAACACAATTAATGAATAAATTTAACTCTTTTATCTTCGTATATAAAATATAATATTGCATTTTTATTTTATATAAATAATCCAACTTATGAATAATAATATTGAATCAGTTTTTACTGAAATTGGTGGTGTTTTTTTATCCAATGCAGAACAAATTAATATAAAGCTAAAAGGCATCAAAGCCTTTGTTTTTGATTGGGATGGCGTATTTAATAATGCAGCAAAAAACGAAAACAAAAGTTCTACTTTTAATGAAGCAGATAGCATGGGAACAAACTTGCTTCGATTCAATTATTTTTTACATAACAATAAAATGCCTGCTTGCGCCATTATTTCTGGCGAAAAAAATGAAATGGCTTTTTACTTTTGTAACCGTGAACATTTTTCTGATTCCTATTATAAAGTATCCGATAAAATTATTGCGCTTGAGCATTTTTGCAAAGCAAATAATATCAATAAAAATGAAGTTTGCTATATGTTTGACGATGTGTTAGACTTAAGCATTGCAAAGGTTTGCGGCATTCGAATTTTGATTAACAGAAAAGCAAATCCTTTGTTTAAAAACTATGTTATTAATAATAATTTAGCCGATTATATCACAGCTCATGAAAGCGGAAATTTTGCTGTTCGTGAGGCTTGTGAAATGCTAATTGGATTAACTGGAACTTATAATGAAGTGATGGAACACCGAACTAGTTTTAGCCCAATATACAAAGATTATATTACCCAACGACAAGCAGCACCAACTAATTTCTTTACAGTTGAAAACAATGAAATAGTTGATGGTTTATAGACCATGGACCATAGTCGATGGACGATAGATTATGGTCTATCAACTATGGTTTAATTCCTAACTCAGCAGCAACAGATTTCATATACTCAAATGCTTCGTTGAAATCGTTTTTTATTTTTCCATCTAAAATAGCTTCACGAATATGGTTTTTAATGATACCAACTTCTTTGCAAGGTTGTAATTTAAATGTTTCCATGATCATTTCACCAGTTATTGGTGGCTGCCAATTGCGCAATTCATCTCGTTCTTCTACTTCCTTTACAAACTGTTGAACTTTGTTCAAATTACCTTTATACAAAGCAATTTTTTCCGCAAAACGAGTGGTCATATCTGCTCTGCAAAGTGTAAACAAATCTTCTAAATCATCACCAGTATCAACAATTAAACGCCTAATTGCAGAGTCTGTTACGCCATCTTCTGCCAATGCTTTTGGCCTATGATGTAACGCAACTAACTTTTGAACATAACGCATTTTTTCATTTTGAGGCAATTTTAAATGATTGAAAATTATTGGAACCATCCTACTTCCCTTGTCTTCGTGTCCATGAAATTTCCAACCACCTTCTGCTTCAATAAATCTTTTGGTGGCAGGTTTGCCAATATCATGTAATAATGCAGCCCAACGCAACCAAAGATTATTGGTTTCTTCGCAAATATTATCTACCACATGAATGGTGTGATGGAAATTATCTTTGTGTGCTTTCCCGTTTTTTACCTCCACACCATGCATGTTGAACAACTCCTTAAATACCAATTTAAGTAATCCACTGTCAAACAATAATTTTAAACCAACAGATGGTTTTGGTGAAAGCAATATTTTATTCAACTCCTCACTGATTCTTTCATACGAAATAATGTTTATTCGTTCCGCATTTTGCTGAATTGCTTCAAATGTTTCAGGTAAAATAGTAAACCCTAATTGGGAAGCAAAACGAATGGCACGAAGCATGCGCAAAGGATCATCACTAAAAGTAATAGCTGGCGCTAATGGCGTTTTGATTATTTTATTTTCTATGTCAATTAATCCACCAAATGGATCAACAAATTGGCCAAAAGTATTTTTGTTGATACTAATTGCTAAAGCATTAATTGTAAAATCTCTTCTGTTTTGGTCATCTATTAAAGTACCTTGACTTACCGTTGGTTTCCTGCTATTTGATTGGTAACTTTCTTTGCGAGAACCCACAAATTCCACTTCCCAATCTGCTGTTTTTACCATGGCAGTTCCAAAGTTTTTAAACACCGCAAAATCACTTTGCTTATGCAGCAAAGCAAATGCTTTTGCCAATGGCAATGCATCGCCAACTACCACAATGTCGATGTCTTTCGACTCACGTTTTAACACCAAATCACGCACAAATCCACCAATAACATAAGCTTCTAAGCCCAGTTTGTCAGCACACTGTTGTAATTCAGTAAATATGGGTAATTGTAATATTGGATTCATTTGCAAAGTGCCGCAAATTATTAAAATTTAAGGGATTTTTTTAGTTTAAATGTTGGATTTACTCCAAGTCCATTCTTTCAATAATTTTACTCCAATTATAGGTTTCGTAAAATTGTTTAGGAATATTTGTTGTTTTTGCTTGGCAATAATTAATAACTGCAGTAGCAAAACCATCTACATCATGGTCGTTAACTACATATAATTTATTACCACAAACAGCTTTGTCTATTCCAATTGCTCCTGTTTCGGTAGAAACTAAATTAGCATTTCTCGCCAAAGCATCTATGGCTTTGGTTTTTACTCCTCCCCCACTTAATATTGGGTTCAGAACCACATTTGCAGCATCAATGTATTCATTTAAATCAGGCACAAATCCGCAATAAATAATACTAGGATTTGCCTTTATTTTTTGTTCAATAGTAAAAGGTAAATTTTTACCACAAACCAATATTTTATAAAAAAAATTCGGATGCTTTTGCAATGCTGGTTGTAATTTATTTAACAAATATAAAACAGCATCATTATTGGGTTTATAGCCCATGGTTCCATAAAACAAAATGATGTGATTGTTTTCGTTTATCTGATGTCTTAATTTTATATCTGCTTCCGCATTTTCGTTTTTCACTGGCATTGATTTAACATCAACTCCATAAGGAATTACTTGTGTTTGATGAGCGTTTAATTTAAAAACTTCAATTGCTTTTTGTCTGTCTTCTTCCGTTAAAAAAAATACTTTGTTGGCAGATTTATAAGTTATTTTCTCATAATAATAAAGTATTTTCCACCAAGCCTTACCAATGCTTTTAAACCTTAAATGCTCAATATTATGCGCACGAACAACTATTTTTTTGTTGGTAAATGTTTTTAATAACAATAGCAACCAACCGTACCAAGTTTGTTCAAAGAAAACAATGTCAATTTCCTTCGTTTTGATCAATTTTAGTATTTTAAAAAATACAAATATATTAATATACCTGCTTGCCTTAAATGGTAAATTTGCTATCAATTCAAAATTTGGCTTTGTAAAATTTGTAGCATATGGCTCCACCGTATAAACAGTAACTTCATTGGTTTTTGCCAATTCATTGTGTAATCCTAAAGTGCAAATTTCGCCTCCAGTGGTGGCAGGCAAAAACGGGTAAGAAACAATTGTAAGCACTTTCATATTGGTCAAAAATAGTAAAATTTATAGTAAACAAACATCTTTTAATTAAGAATAGAGTCCATTATTATTGCAAATATTTTATTTCAAGCTTTTTATATATTATGAACGTACAAGTTAAGGATTTACATTTTGAACCATTTATTAGCCATCATTCCATTCAAGCTCGTGTGGTGGAGTTAGCTAATAGACTTACTGTTGATTATCATGGTAAAAATCCCATATTCCTTTCTGTACTGAACGGTTCGTTCATGTTTACTTCAGATTTCATGAAATCATTTTTAGCGCCTTGCGAAATTTCATTTATTAAATTAGCAAGCTATGAAGGAACTGAAAGTACTGGTGAAGTAAAAACTTTAATTGGTTTAAATCATTCAATTACCAATAGACCTGTAATAATCATAGAAGACATTGTAGACACCGGAACTACTGTAAAAAAAATATTAGATTTGGTTTGGCAACATCAGCCTGAAAGTGTAAAAATTATGACCTTGCTTTTTAAGCCAGAAGCCTTGAAAGAAAATATAGAAATTGATTATGTTGGTTTCGATATTGAGAACAAATTTGTGGTGGGTTATGGCTTAGATTATGATGGTTATGGCCGAAACTTGAATCAAATTTATGTGATTGTTTAGATGGTTGAATGGTTGATATTGTTGCTAAGGTATTTTATATGCGTCATTACATGGCACAGCCTGTCCCACCAAAGCGGGAAAGCACTCTCTCTATGAATAAATTTCAAAAGTTTGAAAAGTTTTTAAATGAGTTTAATTTTCCATCACTAAATAAGCTATGCTTTTGATTATCTTTGGCGCTTAATAAAAATTGCAAATACTAACATTTGCATAGCAAAACAATAATTTCATGACACAAAAACTACATCGCCCTTTAGTAAATGAAGTGGTAAATAACTTAAACGTAATATTTAATCAAAAAAAATACGCTGATAAAGTAATTGAGCAAAGCTTACGCAATAACCACACTTGGGGCGCTCGTGATAGAGCCTTTATAGCCGAAAATACTTACGACATTGTTCGTTGGATTCGTTTGTACCAATTCTGTTTAACGGGTCACCAAGACATGCGTCCTTTAAAACAACATCAAATGTTTGCCATCCTTGCCATTCATTTTATGATTAAAGGAGTGGAACTTCCATATTGGCCAGAATTTGATGGAATTAACTATCAAATAGTAATGCAACGCAGACATGAAGCCATGGAAATTCGCAAAATCAATCAGTCGATTCCTGATTGGTTAGACGAAATGGGAAAAGCAGAACTAGGCGAACAATGGGAAACTGAAATTACTGCTTTGAACCAAATGGCACCTTTTATTATTAGGGTAAATACTTTAAAAAGTACCAAAAGAGAACTAATAAAAAACTTAGCCGATTTAAAAGTAGAAGCCCAAGAAATTCCAGGTTACGATGATGCTTTGTTGATCATTAATAAAACCAATTTATTCAGGACTGAACTTTTTAAAGAAGGCCATTTTGAAGTGCAAGATGCTTCGAGCCAAATGGTGGCTCAGTTTTTACAAATAGATGGTAACAACATGCGTGTAATTGATGCTTGTGCGGGTGCCGGTGGCAAAACTTTACACATTGCTGCTTTGATGCAAAGCAAAGGAAAACTGATAAGCATGGATGTAGAGCAATGGAAACTAGATGAACTTCGCAAACGTGGACGAAGAGCGGGTGTAAGCAATGTAGAAGCTCGTTTAATAGAACCAAATACTGTTACCGAATTAACTGATTTTGCTGACCGTTTATTGATAGATGCACCATGTAGCGGATTAGGTGTTTTAAAACGTAACCCCGATGCAAAATGGAAATTGCAAGCAGACTTTATAGAAAATATTAAGAAAACACAATTTGAAATTTTGGACAAATACCATGTAATGGTTAAAACTGGCGGTAAAATGTTATACGTAACTTGTAGCATTATGCCAAGCGAAAACCAACATCAAGTAGCCACGTTTTTAGCAAATCACTCAAACTTCACATTGGAAAAAGAAGAAATTGTATTACCATCAGTTAGTGGTTACGATGGTTTCTACATGGCTTTGATGGTAAAAGGGTAGTAATTTTAATTGTAATAATATAAAAAGTTAGCCTTTTTTATTTTAATACCATAAGGTCGTTCCGATGGAACTTATAATAACGACTTTTTTTAAAAATTCATCTAATTGCCAGCTGCTAGGGACTAGTTGCTAGCAGCAATTTTTCTAAAACTCCCACCAAATACTATCTGGATAGTTTTCATTGACGGTGATTACTTGGCCAATTAATGGTGTGGTGAGTTTTACGTTTCGTTCTTTTGCATTGGCAGTAACTCGTTTTATTGGTTCGTTCCAAGGGTGTAATGCCAAAGTAAATTTACTCCAATGTACAGGCATCAAAACTTTGGTGTTTAAATCAATGGCTGCTTGCACCACTTGTTCAGGCATCATGTGAATATAACCCCACATTTTGTTGTATTGCCCGCATTCTAATAAAGCCAAATCAAATGGACCATACTTTTTACCTATTTCTTCAAAATGCGTATCAAATCCACTGTCGCCACCTAAGAATAAATTTTCGGTTGGAGTTTGTAAAATATAAGATGCCCATAATGATTGATTTCTTTTAAACTTTCTCCCTGAAAAATGCCTTCCTGGTGCGGCAATTATTTTTATTTCAGGAGTAACAGCAATAGAATCCCACCAATCAAATTCAGTGATTTTAGAATCATCAATTCCCCATAAATTTAAATGCGCTCCAACTCCTAATGAAGTATAAAAATGTTTGGTTTTATTTTTCAATTTCAAAATAGTTTTGTAATCCAAATGGTCGTAATGATCATGTGTTATAATTACAAAATCTAACTCTGGAAAATCTTCTACCGCGTATTCATTACTTCCTTTAAAGTTTTTTCCGAAAAAACTCACAGGTGAGGCACTCCCACTAAAAACAGGATCAATTAAAATATTTAAACCATTTGTTTTTATAAAATAACTAGAATGGCCAAACCAAACTATTTGTGATTTTAATGAATCTAATTGGAATAAATTAGTTTTTATAGAAGGAATATTTTGAGGGGGTTCCGTATTTTTAGGTTTATTCATAAATGATTTTAAAATATCAAAATACGAAGTTCCTTCGGCTAAATCGGGGGTAAAATGTTGGTTTTGAAAAGCACCATCTCTATAGTTTTTCGATTTTTTTATTTTTTCTAACCTATCACCAGTTGGCAATTTACCAAATTGATTTTGCTCTAAAAACATATAACTTCCTGAGGTGAGGGTAAATAAAATTGCAATAAAAATAATCATTTTTTTCATAAAAATTAGGGCGCAAAAAAATGAAAATAAATTGGCTTTACCACTTTAAATATTTACAAAAATGATAAAAGGCAAAAAAAAATCAAAAAATAAAAACAAGCAATTTTATTCTTGAAGGAATCAATTATTTAAGCCCTTTGTGCTCTTTCCCATGAAACAGATTGTTTGCCTTTTAAAAACCTAAATAGCCCTAAAAAAACGCACAAATTCATGATAAAAAAATAATAGGGTACAAAAAGTATTTTTACTTTTATTCGTTTGTTTTCAAAATACCATCCTAGCATTGCTAACGCATAAAATCCTAATTGAAATACTAAAAGAACTGCATAAATAGTGTTAATATTTGAAGCTAAAAGCACATTAACAATGAGTAAAACTAATAAAGAAAAAGGGGCTAATGTCCAACGTAAAACCTTATGAGAAATAAAAGAAAAAAACAATTTTAAATTATGGAATGGATTGAAAGCATTTCCTAACCTTAACATGGATTGCCAAGCGCCAGCACTGATTCTAATTTTACGTTTCAATTCTTCTTTTACATTGGCACTAGCTGTTTCTGCTGCCCAAGCTTTTTTCTCGTAAATAACTTTATAACCGTCAATGGCAATTTCCATTGATTGCATTAAATCGTCCAATAATGTATCGGTAGGAAGAACTTTATATAAACTAGTTCTATAGCTCATTAACTCCCCTGCCGCACCAACTACACTATAAAAATCAGAATCTAACTGTTTGAGTAATGATTCATATTTCCAATAAATTCCTTCACCAGCTGAACTAGCACCTTCTTTGTTTGCAGAAATAATTCGTTTTTCACCTGTTACAGCTCCTACTTTATCATCTTGATAATGTTTTACTAATTCTTTAATTGCTTCTGAATTAAGTATGGTATTAGCATCACAAAAAACAACGATTGGCGTATTTACAAATTCCATAGCTCTATTCATTGCCGATGCCTTACCACTTCTTTTGTTTTCATGCAATGCAACAACTGAAGGAAATTTTTTTATTATTTCATGGGTTTCATCAGAACTTCCATCACTTATAAAAATTAGTTTTAATTTGTTGACCGGATAATCTAATGCTAAGCTATTATGAATTTTATCTTCGATATAAGCTGCTTCATTAAAACAAGGAACAATTAAAGTAACTTCAGGCTCATAAGTATAATCAAAAACGGGTTTCATTCTTATGACGTTGTTTATTTTAACAATCAAATAAATAATAATTCCATAACCAAAATAGCTATAAAATACTATAAAAATGCATGTCCAAAATATTGATTCTAAAATCATGATGTTAAATTAAATTGATGCGAATTTATTAGTAATAAAGGAAACTAAAGTAATATATTAAAATTTGAGCAGCTAAATTGGCATGCACTAAATTTATTTTGACTGTTTTTCCTCAGCTAAAAATTCTATATCAAGTTTATCGGCAGTAGTAAAATAAACCATACAAATAAACATAATTGGTCCAAGCGGAGTTTGATCAAAAATTGGACTTGCTAAACTAGATACTATGATTCCAATAAAACCTCCATAAAGCGCAATCATTTTATAACGAAGGTCAATACTTTTAAGCCGATAAACTTTTATAAAACCAATGACCAAAACATAGGCAATTCCAATAAAATGGAGAATTAAACCTATAATTCCATTTTGGTTCCAAATAGATGCAAACGAAATTTCGGAAGTTAAATTTGATAAAAAAGATCCAGGGTGGTTTTGAATTCCAAACAAATTAACATTTTCAATTCCAATGCTAAATGGTTTATTTTCTAAATATTTGGCAACTATATATTGATTATTTGAATGAACCATTAAAGATGCATCATTTGGAGCCAGTGAAGATGCAATATTTAAAACTTGGTAATTCAAATTACTAATATCTGTAAACTTTAAGAACGAAAAAACAAAAAGACTAAAAGCTAAGCCAAAAATCAATGTTTTAAAGTGCTTGTTGAAGATAAAAAAGAATAAAAATCCAAATATAAAAATATAAACTGACGCACTTGAACCAGAAATCAAGCAACCTAAAAAGGTAAATATTGCGATGGCAAGTAATGTGTATTTTTTTATTGTAGTAATAGATCCAAATGATAAAATCAAACAAACAAATGAAACAAAAGCCATGGTTGACCCAAATTGACTTGCATTTGAAAAAGTTGAAAATGAACGTAATTCTCCATTTAAAATATTAGTAATATATCCACCTGCATCAAGCCATTTTTGCTCATATAAATCGGCTCCCAAAAAAGTTTGTTTAAACGCCCAAATTGTAGTTATCACCGACCAACCAATTATTATTTTTAAAAATGTATTGAATTCATTTTTAGTATTCATATACAGTAAAACCAACGGAATTAGCTGTACAGCATAAAAAGAGATTCCCTTCAATGCATAAATCAATGAATCAACTTGACCGAATAAAGGATTTACTACCAATAAAACTGAATAGATAGTCCAAATGATAGCAATATAGAAAACAATTTGACTTAATTTTTTTAGATCATCCCACTTTATATGAACCACCATAGATAGCGTAGTTAATAATAAAATAAAATTGATTCCTAAAATAAAAGAAATGTTTTCGGGAACATAACGAGATAAACCATTAGATATAAAACTAAAATTTAAATATAATAATATACCATAATATGGATTTGAAAAAATGATAATAATAATGCCTAAAACTATTGGTGCTATGATGGCTAAAACACCATAAAAGGAATTGTCAGACGATATCATTAATGCTAATAAAGCACCTATTATTAAGAAAATAAAACCAATTCCAAAATTTACAATATTTGGATTTAAATGATTGGTTTGAGGCCTAGCTATCATATACTATTATTTGTTATATCGTTAAACTAAAAAACATACGCTCTTAAACTAAATAAACAAATTTTTAAATTATATATTGATATGTTTATTTATAAATACTTTCATCATATTTATTTGTAAAACGAGCTGTTTATTCAAATGGAATTAGACCTGATAAAGCAAAATTTACATTTCAAGTAAAGAAATAAAATTTCAAATAATTGAAAAGGACTTTTTCATTTAAGTAATTAAAAAATTACGATTTAACTAAAGAATTTCTTCCATTTCCAACACTTTTGTGATGAGGCACACCTACTAAACCTGTTAAATTTTTAGGAGTAACATAATTTAACCAAACCATTATCTTGTTTGAATTATTTGTTGCTTTTTGAAATAAATTCAACATATAATTATCTGAGGTGGCCCACGATCTGCGACTATCAAGCATTAATAATGAAAGTTTAGAATTTTTTATAAGTTGATTTGGAATAGCATTTACACTGATAGCTGGAACTTCTAAAATAATAAAGTTATATGCTTCTTTGTTAACTCTTGAAAACTCTGGTAATAAATTTTGTTCACTTCGAGCGCTAAACAATTTGCTAGTTACATCGTATCTTATTGCTCTGAATCTTCTGTCTTCAGTTTCTATATCATCTACTCTTTCATCGTTAGTTAAAAACAATACTGAATAATCTAAACTATATAGTTTTTCAGCTAGTTTATTAGAGGCATATGTTTTACCTTCTTGTTCTCTATTACTAATTACAGTTATTAAATAATTTGAAATTGATTCATTGCTATTTTCCAATTCAATTTTCAAATTAGTAACGGCAAAATCTAACAAAGTATTTTCCAATTTTGCATTGGCTAAATCGTCATTACTAGTAATTGGCAATGCACTAAATAATTTCAAGCCAGTTAGTTCTTCTGCTCTTTCACCATTTTTAATTGTTGAATCTAATAAATCACGAGCTATAAAATAAACTAACAATAAAAAGAATGAGGCTAAAAACGAAATAATAATAAGTGGTAACCTACGGCTTTGAATTGGTTTGGTAGGAAATGATGGAGCATCAGTAACTTGTAAATTATTACTCATTTCTATGTTTTGCTGGCGCAATTTTGCTAAATGCAAACCATGTAAAATTTCTAAGTATTGTTTTTCAGCAACATCAATTTCGCGCTCTAATCTGCTCATTTGCATTCCTAAAGGAGAAAACTCAATGTACTGACGATCAAATTCTTTTCTTCTATCAATATGTACTTTTAAACGTGCCTCAGATTCATCGGCAATTAAAGTTTCGTTTAACCATTTGTTTAAAATATTTTCTTGGGGAACTGATTCAATGGTATGGTTCAAACTATAATATTGTAAAACATATAGCTGTATTTCTTTTTTTAATGCATTCACTTTATTTGAAAGAATATCAATACTTGCAACAGGATTTCCGTATATTTTGGCACGCTCTAATTGCTCATTTGCATCACCTAATTTTTTACGTAATCTATTTAATTCTTCGTTGTTTTTAAGTAAAACATCTCTGTTTTCTAACTTATCTTCTAACCTAGCAATTGCTCTTTTACTGGCTTCATTGTTAGAAAGTTCTTTATAATAATTTGATTCATTTAATTCTTTTTCTTCTGCTAAAAACTTGGTTTGCTCTTGGTAATTAATAATTTTATTTTTAACACCAAAATCTTTTAATTTATCCTCAGAATTATTTAAATCAGCTGCGGCTTCTTGTAAACGAGTTTCAAACCATTTTACAACATTTACTTTTAAATATTTAAACTTAGAAATAAATGTTTCTGATAATAACCTAACTGTCCAAACTGCTACTCCAGGATCACTCGATTTAAATGAAATATCAATAAAATCTGATGATTGTTTTCTTTTAACTGTTAAATTAGAATTGATTGTTTCAATACTATAAAAACCTTTATTGCTATTTATAAGCTCCGCAATAAAATTATCGCCACTTGAATGAAGTTCCTTTAATATTTTTTCGATTGTTTCTGCCTCGTTTTTACCAATTAAACTATTGCGTTCATCCTGTGGAATTTGAAGAGCTAATAAATCAAAACCTTCTTGACTTAATGTTGAAAGTTCTGGTTCTTTTAACATTAAATGCTTAGCCAATAACTTCACTGCTACTTCCTCAGATGTTTGGCGAGAATGTATGGTTACCATTAAATTATCAAATGCGTTATTTACAGCATTATAATCAAAATTACTTTGGCCATTATCATCTGAATTTGATGAATTAACGCCCGATGCTATGCCAGTATAAACACTAGCACCCGAAACAAATTCTTTGGGTAGTTTTGAAGTTAGAAAATATACTAAAACTGCAATGATTGATGGAAATAAAATTAGCCATTTAAGTTTACTTCCTATTATTCGTGTAAATTGTGAAAAATTCATATTCTAATATTTTTAAATTTGTATTTACTACCCTTAACGTCTTATTTTATTAAATTTTATTCCTAAAATTACTTGAAGTCTTTCAAAATAATTGATATAATCTCTTTTTGCATCTTCTAAAGCAGCCGTTGAATTTGTTAATGCATTTCGCTGACGTGCATATTCAGCAATTTTAATAACTCCCTCTCTGTATTCTTTTTCTGCTACATCACAAGCAATTTTCTGAACAAATAGATCTTCGTTGCGTACTTTAAAAATTTTTTGTGCACCTATTAAATTGGTATAACAATCTGTTAAGTCTTTTTTATAATTAAATATTTCAACTTCAATTTTAATTTTAGCTAGTTCCAATGCCTCTTTTTTCAATAATTCAGCTTGTGCCATTTCTAACTTAACTAATGGGTAGTTTCTTAAACCAATTGCATATAATGAATCCAATGGCGGTAAATACTCTTCAATATCCATTTTAGGGTCAATGATGTTATCATTGGTGTTTTTTTGCGCAAATACATTTTGCTGCAAAGCCATAAATAGAAATAATCCCAATAGCTTAAATAAGTTTTTCATTCGATTGCTGAATTAATATTTTAAAGTATTTTTATTGGTTCAAATTAAAGTTATTAGCAACTAATATATTTTTACAGTTATTTACATATAATGTCGCTATGTCCAATTTTTAAAACGTGGATTATTTAATAAGATTATTTTGCATAAAAATTATCTCATTTAAATAAATAAATAAAGTTAAGTATATTTTAATGGGTAATGACAATGTATTAGTTAGATTACATCCTTGTAAGGTTAAAATATTAAATAATTGTATTCAAATTACTATCAAATTTACAAAGTATAATCAGGTTAAATATTTAATAAACCTATTGCATAGAATAAGCATTAATCGTGAATCGGAAAATCAATTTATTACTATAACAATTGACATTATTAACAATAAAAAAGAAAACTTAATTCAAAATCAAAACAATATTTTGGAATTAAATACCGCTAATACATTAGAACGTATCAATTGAATTCATGATACATTTTTGTTGAAAAAATAGTAAACAAATACATAATAGCTTGTCGAAGTATTTTATCTGAAAATTTTCATCCTATTCTATTGCCATTAACAAAACCAAAAAGCTTTTTTAAAAAATATAATTTTTGTTTGTAGTTCGATTGTTTAAACTCATGTTTTATTACGTTGATTAAGAAATAAATTTGCAAAATAAAAAAAAGAAAAACTAATGAAAAAAGTAAGTATCGTATTATCATTTGCAGCATTATTTTTAGCTGCTTGTTCTGGTGGAAACACTAACACAACTTCAACTGAAACTTCAACAACTGTGGACGCCACTGCAACAGAAGCAACTGCTGAGGCAACAACTGCTGAAGTTGAAGTTCCTGCCGACATCAATGCATTGTTGGAAAAAAACACTTGTTTAACTTGCCATAATGCAAACGAAAAAGTGGTAGGACCCGCTTATGTAGAAGTAGCAAAACGTAATTATACTCCTGAGCAAATTGTAGAATTAATATACAAACCAAAACCTAGCAACTGGCCTGATTACCAAACACCAATGATTGGATTACCAAATGTTCCTAAAGAAGAAGCATTAAAAATTGCTAATTGGATTGTTTCATTGAAATAATTTCACTTTATATTACAATAAAAAAAGCAGATGATTTCATCTGCTTTTTTTATGTTCAAATCATATAAAAAATTATATTCGCACTCCCAAAATCAAAAAATGAAAAAGATAATAATTTTATTGATTTGTTTGGTAGTATTTACCATAAACAATTCAATTGCACAGCAAAACAAAACAACTTCAAAAAAAGGAACAGCCTATTTTAGTTGGGGTTATAACAGGGAATCTTATTCAAATAGCGATATTCATTTTAAAAACACCACTACAGCAAATTATGATTTTGTTTTAGTAAATGCCGCTGCGCACGATAAGCCTGGTTTTACAGATGGCTTACAACAATTTTTGTCGAACGATTTAACAATTCCTCAGTATAATTTTCACATTGGTTATTTATTTAATAATAAAAGAAAACTTGGAATAGAATTAAGTTGGGATCATTTAAAATATGTAGTTTACGACAATGCAAGCATGCATATTACTGGTCAAATTAATGGAAACGCAATTGATAAAGACACTTTTGTAACTTCCGATTTTATTCATTTGCAGCATACCAATGGCAATAATTATTTGATGTTAAATTTGGTAAAAACACAACAACTTTACAAAAACAAATATGTAACCTTTGATTTATTAGGAAAAGTGGGAATTGGACCTTTAGTTTCTTATTCCATTTCTACAATTTTAGGTGATAGAAATGAAGGTAGATTCAGAATTCATGGTTTTGTAGCAGGAGCAAGCTTTGCAACAAGAATAAGCTTTTTGAAATATCTGTTTATACAACCATCTTTCCAATATGCTTTTGCCGATTATTTGAGTACCGAATTGGGTAAAGATGCTGTTGGACGAGCTACTCATTCATTTAGTTCATACACGTTTATGCTTGAAGGCGGAATGAAATTTGACGTTCCATTTGAAAAAAAAAAATTATAAAAACAATTTAACAATAAGGTTGTTAAAGTTATAGAAAAATATTTAGCCCTTGGCATAACCCTTTTAAAAAACTCAATGAAAAAAAATATATTATTCCTTTTGTTAATAGCCCTTTCAACAACTGCCTTTTCACAAAAGAAAAACCATACCTTAAGTGGTGAATTGAAAGATTCAAAAACTGGAGAAGAACTTGTAGGTGCTAGTGTATATGCCGAGGAATTAAAAACAGGAACTTTTACCAATAGCTATGGTTTTTATTCTTTGAGTTTACCTACTGGGAAATATTCAATCGTTTTTTCATACATAGGATACGAAAGTATTAAGAAGATAGTAGATTTTTCAGCCGATCAAAAGCTAAAGATTGAATTGAAAGAATCGGATAAACAATTAAAAGAAGTAGCCATTAATTCTGATAAACCTACGGCAAAAAACGTAGAACAAAATAAAATGAGTGTGGTGAAGTTGGATATCAAGGAAGTAAAGAAAATTCCTTTGTTATTAGGTGAGGTTGATATTATTAAAGCCATTCAACTTTTACCTGGCGTACAAGCTGCTGGCGATGGAAGTTCAAATTTCATCGTTCGTGGTGGAAATATAGACCATAATTTAGTTTTACTAGACGAAGCGGTAGTTTATAATCCTTCGCACGTATTGGGTTTCTTTTCAGTATTTAATGGTGATGCTATCAAGGATTTTGAAATATATAAAGGTGGTATTCCCGCACAATATGGCGGACGTTTGGCATCTGTTTTGGATGTGAGAATGAAAGATGGTAACTCTAAAAACTTTAGTGCCTCGGGTGGAATTGGTTTACTTTCATCACGCTTAACTTTAGAAGGACCCATTATAAAAAATAAATCGTCCTTTATGATTTCTAGCAGAAGAAGTTATTATGATATATTTTTTCCTTTAAGTTCTCAACTGGATGGAACTACAGCTTACTTTGGTGATTTAAATGTAAAACTAAATTACACTTTAAGTGATAAAGACAAAGTTTTCCTATCGGCATATTACGGACGAGATAAACTTGGAGTCGGAGGAATATTAGGTTTTGGATGGGGCAATTTTACTACAACTGCTCGTTGGAATCATATATTTAATAGCAAGCTTTTTGTAAATACCACTGTTGCTTTTAGCAGGTATGATTATAACTTTGATTTAAATATTGCTAAAAACTTAAACTTTACCAGAACCAATTATATCAATGACCTGAATTTAAAAATAGATGGGAATTATTTTATAACTCCTAAAAGCAGTTTAAAGTTTGGTACAAAACAAAATTATTATGTGTTTGAACCTGGAAACAGAACTCCAATAACAGTTGAATCAATTATTAGTGCTGCAAATTTACCAACAAAACGAGCTTTTGAACAAGATTATTATGCCAGTCATATATATAAATTTGGAAAAAGAGCCACCATTGAATATGGAGGGCGCGTTTCTATATTTTCAAATATTGGAGAAGGAAGAAGTATTAACTATTTAAATGGTTCACCAACTTTTATAGATAATGGTGCTATTAAGCAAAATAGTTTTGATGTAAATAATCCTTATACCAATTATAGCTCTGGACAAATTTATAAAACCAATTACGGATTTGAACCACGAGTTAATTTTACTTATTTATTGAACTCAAGCAGTTCTATTAAAACTTCGTATAACAGAATGTTCCAATACATGCATTTAATTCAAAATGTAACTGCATCTATTGGACAAGAATTTTGGACTCCTTCCGACAATTATATCAAACCACAAATGAGTGACCAAGTGGCATTTGGATATTTTAAAAATTTCAATGAAAACACCTTAGAATTTTCGGTTGAAGCATATTACAAATGGATGAATAACACGGTGGAATTACGTGACGGTGCCGATATACAATTTAACGAAGCAATAGAAGGACAAGTTGTGGCAGGCCAAGGAAGAGCATATGGTTTAGAGTTTTTTTTAAGAAAACAAAAAGGAAAAACTACTGGATGGCTAAGTTATGCTTTATCTAAATCGGAACGACAAGCAGATAATATAAATAAAGGTGATTGGTATTCATTTAGATTTGATAGAACCAATTATATTACCCTTGTAGTTTCGCAAGAAATAAGTAAAAGAGTAAGTGTAGGTGCTAGTTTTGTTTATGCAACTGGCGAAGCATTTACTACTGCCACTAGCAGAACTACATTTTTTAACGACAAAAATCCAAGTATAATTTATGGTGCCAGAAATGGCGCTCGCTTTCCTGATTACCACCGCTTAGATTTATCATTAACATTAAACCAAAAAAAGAAAGAAGCAAAACCGCTATGGTACTTCAAAAAACGTAATTTTGAAGGTAGTTGGGTGTTTTCATTATACAATGCATATGGCAGAGCAAATGCTTATTTCTTAGACTACAGCTCTAGAGACAATGTGCCAATAGTTAATAAATGGTACTTATTTACTTTTGTGCCTGCGGTAACTTATAACTTCAAATTCTAATGAATAAAACTAAAATGAAAACCATCAAAAATATTATAGCAGTTTTTGCATTTGTATTTGCTATTGCATCCTGCAAAGAAGAAATAAAATTAGATTTTCCCTCAAGCGAAAAAAAGCTTGTAGTAGAAGCCGAAATATCTACCGAAATGGATAGTTCGTATGTTAAATTGACCATGTCGGCCGATTATTACTCAACCGATCCTTATCCAAATGTGAGCAGTGCTACCGTAACTGTAAACGGGGTAAACTTTCCCTATGTTGGAAACGGCATTTATAAAGCTCCATCACCTTATGCGGGCGATACAGGAACTGTATATAATTTAACTATTAACAATAATGGAAGTGTTTATACTGCTAAATCGTTGCTGGACCCAATGTTTAGAGTAGATTCTATTTTTCAGGTTTTCAAACCGGCTGAAGGCTTTTTTAAAGCTGGATATACAATTAACTACTTAGGTTTTGACGATAGACCAAAAATCAAATATACTTTTTTTAAATTAGGTAAATTTGATACCATTCTTCAACGTGATTCTTTTGGCCAACAACGAATTTTATTCAATAGCGATCAAACTCCAGTTGGTGTACAATATCCCTTTGAATTACCTTTTACCCGTTTGCAAAAAGGGGAAGAATCAATTCTGCTTTTCCGTTCTATTGATAAAAACATGAACGATTTTATTGAAGCATATAATACACAAACATCGGGTGCACCAGGTCCATTTAAAGTACCGCCAGCAAACTTACCTACCAATGTTGTAGGAGCAAATGTAATTGGTTATTTTACCTGCTATGATGTGGTCAGAAAAAGATATAAAGTGAAGTAGTTGTCAGTTGATAGTTGTCAGTTGAAAGACCATAGACGATAGACAATATTTAATAGTTGCCAAGTCCTTTAGGGAATTGCCACGTCCTTTAGGGAATTGCCACGTCCTTTAGGGAATTGCCACGTCCTTTAGGGCGTGGATAGCAAAAAAAGCTGTTTTGAACAAATGTTCAAAGCAGCTTTTTTATTTTAAAAATACTTCAAAATTCTTTATTTTTTATTCAGTATTCGTGCTTCTAATTTCGTTCCGATGTATCGGAATAATTTTTCGAATTTAATTTGAATAACCGTCTGACACCTTGCCAACGCAAACCTTTGCGCAATCGTCTGACGGTATGTTATTCGAATTTAGTTATCATAACCCAAATTAGGAGCTAACCATTTTTCAACGTAATCAATGCTTACATTTTTACGTTTGGCATATTCTTCTACTTGGTCTTTTTGAATTTTACCAACTGCAAAATATTTGCTTGCATCGTTCGCAAAATAAAATCCACTTACTGCCGATGCTGGATACATGGCAAAGTTTTCAGTTAATATAATTCCTGCATTTTCTTCCGCATGTAACACATCAAATAACTTACGTTTTTCGGTATGATCAGGACAAGCGGGATAGCCTGGAGCGGGACGAATACTGTTGTATTTTTCACGGATAATTTCATCATCGGTCAATTGCTCATTTGGAGCAAAACCCCAATATTCAGTTCTTACCAATTCATGCATTTTTTCGGCAAAAGCTTCTGCCAATCTATCAGCAATGGCTTTAATCATAATGCTGTTATAATCGTCATGGTCTTTTTCAAAAGCTTCTACCAATGGCTCAATTCCAATACCCGCAGTAACTGCAAACATTCCTATAAAATCTTGCTTTCCACTTTCTTTTGGTGCCACAAAATCTGCTAAACATAAATAAGGTTGTCCATCGGCTTTTTCCCCTTGCTGTCTTAAAAAATTAAATTTTACTTCATTGCCTTCGAATTTCGAATTTTCTTTTTCGAATTTTATCATTACATCATCCCCTACTGAATTTGCTTCATAAAAACCTATTACTCCACGTGCCGTTAACAATTTTTCATTGATTACTTTATCCAACATTTTGTTAGCATCAATGAATAATTTTTTTGATTCAACTCCTACTATTTCATCATCAAAAATAGCTGGATAACGGCCAACCAATTCCCAAGTTAAAAAGAAAGGTGTCCAATCTATTCTTTGGCGTAATTCTTCTAACGGGAAATTATCAAATACTTTTGTGCCTAAAAACTTTGGTGCTACAATATTGTCAAAATTTACCGGAATTTTATTGGCTCTGGCTTTTGTTAAATCAACCGAATTCTTGTCTTTTTTACGGTTTTTATAGTCAATTCTAAACTGTTCGTATTCGTCTTTAAATTTCTTTTCAGAAGCCTCACGTTGGTCAGGACTAATTAAGCTTGCTGCTACTGGCACACTTTTACTCGCATCTAACACATGTACCACGGGTCCGCTATAAACTGGATCTATTTTAACGGCAGTATGCGCTCGGCTTGTAGTAGCTCCGCCAATTAACAAAGGAATTTTCATTCCTAAACGTTCCATTTCTTTAGCTACATGCACCATTTCGTCTAAGCTAGGCGTAATCAATCCACTTAAACCAATCACATCCACGTTTTCCCTAATGGCTACTTCTAATATTTTTTCTGCAGGAACCATTACACCAATATCTATAATTTCATAGTTATTACATGCCAAAACTACACCCACAATATTTTTTCCAATATCATGCACATCTCCTTTAACCGTTGCCATTAATATGCGGCCTTGGTTGGTAGTCATGTTTCCATTTTTACGTTTTTCTTCTTCCATATATGGCATCAAAACGGCTACGGCTTTTTTCATAACACGTGCACTTTTTACTACCTGCGGCAAAAACATTTTTCCCAATCCAAATAAATCACCCACCACATTCATACCGGCCATTAGCGGACCTTCAATAACTTGTAAAGGTCTATCATATTGCAACCTGGCTTCTTCTGTATCGGCTTCTACAAATTCAACAATTCCTTTTATTAACGCATGACTCAAACGCTCTTCCACAGTTCCTTTGCGCCATTCTTCGTCTATAATATTTTCTTTGCCTTTACCTTTTACTCGTTCTGCTAATTCTAGCAATCTTTCAGTAGCATCATCCCTCCTATCCAACAAAACATCTTCTACATGTTCCAATAATTCTTTGTCAATTTCGCTGTAAACTTCCAACTGACTTGGGTTTACAATTCCCATATCCATTCCGTGATTAATGGCATGAAACAAAAATGCGGAGTGCATGGCTTCACGTACCTTATCATTTCCCCTGAACGAGAACGAAACATTTGAAACACCTCCACTAATTTTTGCTCCAGGCAAATTTTCCTTGATCCATTTTGTACCATTAAAAAAATCTAACGCATTTTTTCTATGCTCTTCCATGCCGGTGGCAACAGGAAAAACATTTGGATCAAAAATAATATCACCAGCAGGGAAATGAACTTTTTCAGTTAAAATTCGATAGGCGCGTTCCGCAATTTCTATTCTGCGTTCGTAGTTATCAGCTTGTCCTTGTTCATCAAAAAGCATCACAATAACTGCAGCTCCAAAACGTTTTACAATTTTAGCCTGACGAATAAATTCTTCTTCTCCACCTTTCATAGAAATAGAATTTACCACGCACTTACCTTGCACGCATTTTAAACCAGCTTCTATAATTTCCCATTTCGAAGAATCAATCATAATTGGAACACGTGAAATATCGGGTTCCGATGCAATTAAATTCAAGAAGCGAACCATTGATTCTTCACCATCTATCATTCCCTCATCCATGTTGATATCGATGATTTGCGCACCGCCTTCTACCTGCTGACGAGCAACAGCTAAGGCTTCTTCAAAATTTCCTTCACGAATTAATCGCAAGAACATTTTTGAACCTGTTACATTGGTTCGCTCACCCACATTTACAAAATTGGTTTCTTTTGTAATCACTAATGGCTCTAAGCCCGAAAGGCGTAATGTATAATCTTTATTCATTTTTGTTTATCAGCTACTGGCAACTGGCAACTAGCTAATTGCTAGAGGTCAATGGCCAAAGGCTCTTTATTTATTGTCTTGTTTAATTTTCAAAATCAAATTGTTTGTCTGTTTTTGAATTTTATTTATTTCATTAATTATTGGCATTACAGTTTCTTCATTTGTGAAACCTATTTCTATGCACAACAATAGTTGCGTTTCTAATTCAAAGGAAGAACCAATTGCTATTTCTAAAAATCTTTTAAATTCTATATCACTATTTCTACTTGTACCTTCTGCAATATTAGAAGGTATAGAAATAGCAGCCCTGCACATTTGAGAAATCAATCCAAATTTTTCTTCTTTTGGCATACACAATGTAAATTGATAAATTTGTTTTACTAATTTCATGCTATCATTCCAAATCTCGTATTTTTTAAAGTCTCTCATCTTTTTTGCTTCTAGCTTCTGGCATCTGGCCATTGTTAATTTTAAAATATTTTATTGCTTGTTGATACTGTTAGTAATCGAAAGTTAACTGCTAAAAACTAGTTGCTAGAGGCTAGTTGCCAGAAGCTAGAGGCCAGAAGCAATTACTCTCGGTTCATAACCAGCAGCCATATCAGCAATTGCCTTAATATGATCAGGAGTTGTTCCGCAACAGCCGCCTAATATATTTACCAATCCTTCTTTACAAAACTCTTCTACTTGTTTGGCCATTGCTGCAGGACTTTCATCGTATTGACCAAATTCATTAGGCAGTCCAGCATTTGGATAAGCACTTACAAAAAATGGTGAATGCGTTGCCATTACTTGCAAATACGGACGCAAAGCACTTGCCCCCAAAGCACAGTTTAAACCTATGCTCATTAAAGGTGCATGTTGCATACTAATTAAAAATGCTTCTGTTGTTTGTCCTGATAATGTTCTACCAGAAGCATCAGTAATCGTTCCCGAAATCATTACTGGATAATGTTTTCCAATTTCTTCAAAAACTTCATCTACTGCATATAATGCTGCCTTGGCATTTAACGTATCAAATATGGTTTCTATCAATAAAATATCAACGCCACCTTCAATTAATTTGATGGCTTGTTGCTTATATGCTTTTACTAATTCGTCAAAAGTAGTAGCTCTATAACCAGGATCATTCACATCAGGACTGATAGATAATGTTCTGTTAGTTGGTCCCATTGCACCAGCTACAAACCTAGGTTTATGCGGTTCCTTAGCTGTCATTTCATCGGCTACTTCACGCGCTATTTTTGCAGAATAAAAGTTAATATCATCTACCAAATGTTCCAAATGATAATCAGCTTGCGCAATAGTTGTTCCACTAAAAGTATTGGTTTCAACAATATCGGCACCAGCTTCAAAATATAAACGGTGAATGCCTTTAATAATTTCAGGGCGTGTAATTGACAATAAATCATTGTTCCCTTTTAACGGATATGTGTGATTAGCCAAAGCTTCATTTCTAAAATCTACTTCTTCCAATTTGTGACGTTGAATCATGGTACCCATCGCACCGTCCAAAATCACAATTCTTTGTTTTAATATATCGTATATGTTCATTTTTTTTATAATGTCCATAGTCCATAGTCGATTGACCATAGGTTAATAAATTCAAAAGCCATGGACTATGGTCTATTAGCTATTGACTTTTCCAGTAAATTTTTCCGATTGTGTGTTTGACAGCAACGCAATTGCATAGCATTCATTCACTTATCAGTTCTCTCCAATTGAGATAGGTGTTGGCACTCCGCTACAAAGTAGTTTTTGCCAAGACATCATAGGGCCTATTCCCTCCGTCTTTCTGGATAAGTGGGGCAAATATAAAAAAGTATGTGATTTAAAAAAATTCTTTTATAGTTGATAGGTTAATTGAGTTATAAGTTGATTGCGTAAACATATCAAAATATCAAACTGACAACTGACAACTACCCTAAATCCAACCTTTTTTCTTAAAGGTAAGCATTACAGCACCTGAAGAAAGTATCATTGCTAAAATACACAGAAAAAAACCAAAGGGTTGATTTGCGCCAGGAATATTGGTAAAATTCATTCCAAACATTCCCGAAATTAATGTAGGTGGTAAAAACGCAATAGAAAAAACAGTGAAGCGTTTTAACACTTTATTTTGGTCCAAATTGATTAAACCTGTTAAAGTATTTTGTAAAAATTCTAATCGTTCAAAGTTAAAAACACTGTATTCAATCAATGATTGAATATCTTTAATGATTATACGTAACCTAACTTTTCTATCTTCGGGAAAAAGGCTGCTTTTTAACAAATTTGAAAGTACTCGTTGTTTATCAATCATACTTTCACGCAACATCATGGTGCTTTCTTGTAAGTCGGTAATGTCTAATAAAAACTCACTATTAGGGTTTCTATCTGTACTTAAAGTTCTACTAAACACTGTAATTTCATTAGAAACTCTTTCAATCAAATCCGCTTCTAAATCAATGCGCGTTTCCTGTAAACTCATTAGAACATCAAAGCCAGAATTAAACATTTCACTATTGGCCTTCATTTTTCTAACCACATCAGCAAAAGTTGAAAGGTCAGCTTGACGGAAGGTGTATAGGATGCTGTCTTTTATGATAAATGAAACTGCATGTTTTTCGTACTGTCCATTTTCTAAACGAAGAAAATTACTATTGGCTGTTATTTCATTATTTCTTTCAAAATAACGTGAGCTGCTTTCAATTTCGGTAATTTCCTGAGGAGTTTGAATACTTATTTTGGATTTACTTTCAATCCATTCTTCCTCCTCACTAGTGGGTGCTTGCATATCTACCCACATAATATTTGTGAGTAAATCCAAACGTTTTACATCGTTATCTTTAAGTATTTTATCGCCTTGCCTATAAAATATACGAATCATGGGCGGCAAGATAAACCTTTTTTTTTAGTATGAAATATGAATTTATTGTGAAGAGAAAATTCAATACATAAAAACGCAAATCAATATTTACCTAAGAATGGTGAAATTACCGTTTTTAGTATATGCCACATCATCAAAACCAGTAAAATTTAGTATGTAAAAATAAACATCATTTTGAACTGAATTGTTATTTAAAACTCCTTTCCAATACTCTTTTTTATTGTTAGTTTCAAAAATCATTTCTCCCCAACGATTGAATATTTTTAAATGATAAGTTTTAACAAATGAATTTTTCATTTCTAAAAAATCATTTAATCCATCACCATTCATTGAAATTGCATTTGGCGGATAAACATTTGGCTGTTGAAATAAAAATATTTCATTTGATTTACTTTGAGCTAATGGTCTATCTATAGTTCCATCTGGTAAGGCCTCTAAGGCATTTAAATAATAAAAATAAGCACCTTCATCGTTTTCAAATTTACTATCAACGTGTTGGTTTACTTTAATTCTTACCAACGATTCATATGGACTTACAACATATCTTCTTAAAATTTGGTAATTATCAACGCCATTGTCCCAACCAATATAGCTGTTCCAATCCAAATTATGTTTTAAGTATTCCGACTTTCCTTTTAAAAATATAGAACATGCAATTTTTCCTTGTGGGCCAATATTATCGCAGGTATCATACATTACTAAATGGTAACAATACGACTGCTTATTAATATCAACATCTTTGTCAATATATAAAGTATCAGTTACCAATTCAAAAGTATCGAGCATTTTAAAACTTACGCCATTATTTATTGATTTATACAAATAATATTTAGCAAAATCTTTTTCTTTACTTGGCAGCCAACTAACACTAACATTATTATTTGTATCAACTGTAACTGTAAATAGTTTTTGTTGTTGTGGAATATATGCTATTTGTTCAAAAGTACTTATGGTATCACTTGTCTGGCCCGTTAACAAACATTTATTTACACCAATCATAAAATAGGTGTAATTTATCCCTTTGTTATTAGGTGAATTTTTATCTATAAAATAACGCGCCACTTTAGTTCTTATCGTGTCAATTACTTGATAGTTTTTATAATCAATTCCTCTAAATACTAAAAAATAATTGAACCTTTCTATAATTGAAGTATCTCCATAGTAAACATAGGTTTGATTATCGTTACTTAAATTCATGCAAAGCATGTCAGTTGATTCCACTGGTGGCATGGCAATAATTTTTAACCAAATAGTTTTATTAGTTATGTTAGAAATAGGACAACTTAAATTTTGAACTTCAATGTTAATTGGAATATATCTTAAGGCAAAAGCATCGCAGTTTGGATTCCAACATAATTTACTTTCAATGCTATCATTTCCATAAATTAAAGTATCTACTTTAGGTAAATTACCAATCGATTTATTATTAAAAACATTAGAAGTAATTCTCATAATTAAAGAATCTCCAATATCCTTGGCTTTAATAGTAAAACAAGTATTTTTATATACATAAAAATCTATAGTGTCTTGGTCAATTTTAACTTGTAAACTATCATTTTGATAAATAACTGGTAAACTTTCAATTGTACTTACAGATTTTGTAGCAACTCCTTCCGAATCACAGTCATTTACACTTGTAATTTTATAAGTATAATTAATTGTTCTGTTATTGGGTGAATTATTATCAGTAAATTGATTGCTAATTTTACCAACTTCAGTTAATAATTGGTAGCCAGTATCATTTATTCCTCTGTATATTCTATAACTTTTCAATAAAACAGAAGTATTGGTATCACTCCAATTTAATTGTGTTTTATTAGCCAAAAGCCCTAAACATTTAAAGCTTGGTGGAGGCATTACTTTCATTGGTTTTATTCTAATTACTATTTCACTTTTAGTTGTTCTTGGCAGCGGACAACCATTGTCTTTTACCTCTGAGGTAAAAGTAACCGAACCAATATGTGATAGTTCACACGTAGTTTGCCAACAGAATCTATTAGTAAGTGATTTGTAACCGGCTGCCAATTTTTTAACAGTTGGTTGACTTGTATAAGTAGAAGTAAAATGTGGTGAAGAAACAACCATATAAAGTGAATCACCCGGAGTACTTAAATCGCTTGCATTGATATCAAAACAAATATTATTGGGAATTTCTACTTCATAAAAAGTTTTTTTAATAACAGAAGCTGTATCACTATAATTGATATCTGGTGGAGGATTTGGAGCACATAAAACCACATTAAATTGCAATTCTAAACGCACTTCGCCAATTTTTACTCCATTTCTAAATTCTTCTACTTTAATGGCAGCCACATATGTTCCAACACTATTTGGTGTTACATTTATTTCGCCTGTTCTTCTATCAATGTATAATGAAGGCGTTCCATTGATTGCATTTGTTGCACTATATCCAGTTAACCAGGAAATAGATGAATATGGACCCGGTGAATTTATATAAGTTGCCGTGCCATTGGGATTGTTTTTGTCTAATGTTCCATTTAATGGATTTACCAACGTATAAACCAATGAATCATTATCTGAGTCAGTATATTTGAAATTATAGTTGAATGGAACACCAACACACATTAATGTTACAGGGTTATTGGTGTATTTTGGAGTAGAATTATTATAAATTTTAGGTGGTATTTCAGCATAAAAAGCGGTACTTGCGTCTCCAGGTAAATTAATATTACCAATAATACTATTTCTACAGCAACGCTCCCAACTTATATAATAACCGCCAGCATAAGTTAAACTAGCAAAACTAACTGTAGCTGTATAATAACCTTCTTCGGTACATTCAATGGTACTTCCACCGCATTTAGGATTTATGAATTGAAGTTTTTGAGAACTGATAAATGGTAATGTAAAATAAGTAGCTAGGCTATTATTATTTTTTTGGTATACACCAATTCTAATATTAGGCTTGTTAAAATCAGCAGTACCATTCCTACAATCACGTAATACCTTTAATGAAATTTTATAATTATTTCCTCCTTGCCATTGTACATCAAAAGCACCACCAACAATGTGTGTGGCGTAATTATTATAACTAATAAATACAAAAAATAATATGTATAAAATTCTCTTCAATTAGAATGGCAATATAAAATTAATTAAGTAAAATTTTTCCTTTTTAAATTGTTCCATTCAATTTTACAATTAGCAGATATTTAAATTATTTTTTTAAAGTAATTGTCCTCCAAAATTGGTAACACAGGTGCTGTGTTCATTTGCAAACAATACTTTACATCATCGGTTTGAAAACTTTGCAATTGAAATCTTTTGGCATGCGAAGACGCTCTTACCAAATTTTCTAGATTGTTTTTATTACTAATGTATAATAATTTTGCCGCTAAAGCACTGTCACAATCAACATTAAAATTAGATTCAATAATATTTACTACAGCACCTGCAAACAATGTGTCTTCTATATTAAATTTGTTTTTCCAACCAGCACATAATAAAATCACGTCATTATTTTGTTCAATTAACCAATTGCAAAGCACATCAATATTTAAAAAAGAACCAATAACAATATTTGAAGCTCCATTTTCATTGGCATATTTAATTGCTTTTGTTCCATTGGTTGTTGCTAAAGCAATATTTTTACCTGCTAATAAAGGGTTTTCAAATTCAAAAGGAGAATTACCTAAATCAAAACCTGCAACTTTAATCGCATCTTTTTCAGCAGCTATAATAAAATCAAATTCTTTGAACAACATACATTCTTCAGCACTTGCCAATGTCAAAATTTTTTCAACTCCTATTTTAAAAGCCACACACATACTACTTGTAGCCCTTAAAATATCTATTACAACTACAGTTTTGTTTTTTACATGATAAAAAGGCAAAAGTGCGGGACTAACAACAACTTCTAGGTTTTTCATTTCAAAATATATTTATGCAATGATACATAACATGTTTAGAAATTTAAAGATGAACAATACAAACCATTCAATTATTATGTAAAGTGTTAAATACTAATAAAATTTTGTTTTGAAATAAGAAAAAAAGACATAAAATTGCGCCACTTAAAAAAAGTAATAGTTTAAAGCATTTATATTGTACGTTTACAATAGATACTACAAACTAAAAACATTATATAAATAAAAAAATGGCATATCTTTTCACATCAGAGTCTGTATCAGAAGGACACCCAGACAAAGTAGCAGATCAAATATCTGACGCACTTATCGACAATTTTTTAGCTTTTGATCCTCAATCAAAAGTAGCTTGCGAAACTTTAGTAACTACAGGACAAGTTATTTTAGCAGGTGAAGTTAAATCAAAAGCATATTTAGATGTGCAAGAAATAGCTCGTGGAGTAATTCGTAAAATTGGTTACACCAAATCGGAATACATGTTTGAAGCTAATTCTTGTGGTATTTTATCAGCTATTCATGAACAATCGGCAGACATTAACCAAGGTGTAGATAAAAAGAAAAAAGAAGAACAAGGCGCAGGTGATCAAGGTATGATGTTTGGTTATGCAACCAACGAAACTGACAATTACATGCCTTTAGCTTTAGATTTAGCACATGCTATTTTAATTGAATTAGCTGCATTGCGCAGAGAAAACAAAGCAATTAAATATTTGCGTCCTGATGCAAAAAGTCAAGTTACATTAGAATATAACGATAAAAACCAACCTGTTCGTATTGATGCAATTGTTGTTTCAACTCAACATGATGATTTTGATTTAGAAGCTAAAATGTTGGCTAAAATCAAAAAAGATATCGTTGATATTTTAATTCCTAGAGTAAAAAAGAATTACCCAAAATACGCTCATTTATTTAACAATAAAATCAGTTATCACATTAACCCAACAGGTAAATTTGTTATTGGTGGACCACATGGTGATACAGGCTTAACAGGCCGTAAAATAATTGTTGATACTTATGGTGGAAAAGGTGCACATGGCGGTGGCGCATTTTCTGGTAAAGATCCAAGTAAAGTTGATAGAAGTGCTGCTTACGCTACACGTCACATAGCTAAAAACTTAGTTGCAGCTGGACTTTGTACTGAGATTTTAGTACAAGTATCATATGCTATAGGTGTTGCTCAACCAATGGGTATTTTTATTGATACTTATCGTTCTGCAAAAGTTAAAATGACTGATGGCGAAATTGCTAAAATAGTTGAAAAAACTTTTGATATGACTCCTTATGGAATTGAAACTCGTTTGAAGTTACGTAATCCTATTTATAGCGAAACAGCTGCTTATGGTCACATGGGTAGAAAAAATGAAGTCGTTACTAAAGTATTTAGTAGCCCAGATGGTAAAAAAGTAACTAAGAAAGTAGAACTATTTACTTGGGAAAAATTAGATTATGTTGAAAAAGTAAAGAAAGCTTTTAAATTGAAATAGTTTTGAATAAATGTATTTTATAAATTAAAAAAAACCACCTCATAAGGGTGGTTTTTTTATTTCTAATTTTTTAAGATGATAAAACTAATCACAGATTATTGATAATAGTTGTAAATAGTATGCCACAAAGCAATTTATCAATAAAATTGTATTC
This sequence comes from Bacteroidota bacterium, assembly GCA_947453415.1. Taxonomy (GTDB): domain Bacteria; phylum Bacteroidota; class Bacteroidia; order UKL13-3; family UKL13-3; genus JAAFJM01. The sequence continues at coordinate 39,695 of CANGGG010000022.1, forward strand.
TCGCTTATGCGCTTGCAAGTCAAACTAAGAACACCAAAAATATAAACTCAATAGGCAATTAATATAAATAGCCTGAAAGGAATTCAGGATTAAATAGTTAGAAAACATAATGAAAAACCCGTAAATATTTGCGTTTGGGTGATGGGCTGTTTGAGCTTCGCAATGACGTTTAAACTATATTTGAATTCACATAGATTTGTAGAAATATAATAATGCAAAAAAAAGGCTTCTACAAATATTTGTAAAAGCCTTTTTTAAAAATTGAATGCTAAATATTAGTATTCCCACATATCATGTTCTTTTTCGAACAGATCTTGTTTAATTTTTTCACCTTCTAATATTGCAGCTACACCATTATCTTTAAACTCAGCTCTGTCTCTAATATACAAATCTTGTTCATTTGATTGTTTAATGATATAACTTGAAAATTGTCTTGATTCGAACCAATCATCAAAAGTTACTCTAGCAGCATCATTCTGACGATTAAAAACTTCATAATTAATAAACAAATGTCTTAAATCCATTTCAGTTACAGGAGTCATAGGATCAGCTTCTCTGGCATGGTATTTTAAAACACATAAATCCTGTTCTGATAACTCTACACCACCTACAACTCTTTTAAATTGAGGAGCAATAGATATAATTCTTACAAAATAAGTACTTAATTTTTTATCAAAAATCCAATCTTCAACAACTCTGTAACGTTTAATTCTATCAATTGGTCTGAAAGTATTAATTACAGTATCCATAATTGTTTCATCAGGATTATTAGGATCTGGATTTTCAACAAAAGATGTATCAATGGTCATGGCAACAATTTCTTCTTGTGTATAAGTTCCACTCAATGAATCATCTTTATAGGCTACCATTTTACCTTTTTGCAATGCTTCAAATAAAATCACAGCTAATGGATTTTTAGGCCACGCCATCACTTGATTTTGCTTTTCTCTTACATCAATAATTCTAACAACTCTTTTCGAGCTAGTTACATCAGCCTCACGTAAGTATGGCCAAGAAACAACTTTACGTTCTTTTACTGCCTGACGATTATAAATAAAATCGTCATAAACTCCTTGTGCTTTTACATTTAAAAACACAGCAAGTAATAAACAAATTGATACTATTTTCTTTTTCATAATTAAATTATTTGCAAATTGCAATTACACCTTTAGGTATAGGAACTAAACCTTGAGGACCTTGAGCTTTAATATTTACTACTAAAACTTTATCACCAGTTCTCACATTTTGTAATACACCTTTCATTCTTGCAGGAACTAAATTACTTCCATTAATAGTTTCTACTATTGAAGCACCTGTTTTAGGTTGGTAAATAATTGTAAAATTCTTTACATCATATTTTATTCCTTCAAAAGCAAAATCCTTTAATAAAGCAAATACAGCATTACCAGCTTTAATTTTGGCCGCTTCCACTTCACCGTCTGCTTCTATACTTCCTAACTGTGGATTTGGTTTAGGTATATTTTTTAAACGGAACATCATTTCTCCCATTTTCTTAGTTGCACCATCAGCTTTTACTGAAACTGAAATTGTCAATTCTTTATTAACATCACCGGGTGCAACCATAATATTGTACATACCGTTTTGTCCAGCTGAAGATAAAGTACCAACTGTTGAAGATACTGATATTTGACTTGCATCAAATCCTGGTACCGAAACAGAAATAGGGTTAGGAATAGCTCTATATATAACATTCATTTTAGTGGCAGAAACTACAGCTAAAGGTTGTGTTACAAAATATTCACTTTCAAACTCATACTTTTTGTCTGTACCATCAATTTGTTTTTGAGTGATAACACCTTTGTATTTTTTCAATCCTTGACCACTTGCAGAAACTGAATATTTACCAATTCCACTTTCAACATTAACATTTGAACCATTAACAGATAAATCAAATGTAGAGCGTGAACTAGATGCAGCTAAAAATATATCAGCTTCATATTTACCACCAGCTATGATATAAGTACCTTTATTAGGAATTACTTTAGCTTCAAATTGATCTACAACGATATTTACCTTTGTTAAATCTTTTTTCAATTCATCTAAAACTTGTGCCTCCGTATTTTTTACATCATTTTCTGTTTTAGTTAATAAAGTAATTACA
>CANGGG010000023.1 GCA_947453415.1 Bacteroidota bacterium
ATAACAAAATGAGAGACATAGCGCTTTTAAAAGTTGAAAATACTTTTGAAAAAGCTTTCTTTTTAAGCAGTGAAAAAACTTTCAAAAAATTAATGGATGTATATGCTGTTGGAACTCCAAAATCGTTAGAATTAGGACAATCAGTTAGTGTTGGAATATTATCGAATGAAAGAAAAAGAAATAACAATAATTTGCTACAATTAAATATGAGTATAAACTCTGGTAATAGTGGCGGACCATTATTTGATAAAATGGGTGTATTACATGGAATTGTTACTTCAAAATTAGTTGGTCAATCAACCGAAGGTGTTGCTTTTGCAATTCCATCGTATTTAGTTCAAGATTATTTAAATTTGAAAATTCAATAATAGAATATAAAACAATAAAAAGCCCAATTAGAATTTTCTATTTGGGCTTTTTATTGTTAATCTACATTTTGTTGTAAACCTTCTTTGGCTTTTTGTAGAATGTTTTCAAGGGTAATTTCACTAGGTCTAAAATAAGTTTTATTGAGTAAATCAATGCCTTCTAAAAGTTCTAGATAAATAGTTCTTAATGCATCATCTTCATTGATTGCATTTTCAATTGATAAGGATTCTTGGGGATTTGTTTCCTTATAAATGTAATTTAATAAATCGTCTTCAGTGTAGATTTTTATCATATAATTTAGTTAATTATAGGTGAAACGAATTTATAGTATATTTTAGTATTAATAAAATTTATTTTATTTGCTTTAGTACATTTTTTGCTAAAATCCACCTCCCATTTTGGTTGTAATGTTCTGTTGTCCAGTTCTGATCAATAAAATCTTTACCGTTTACTAATTCAAAACTATTAACCACAATTGCACCCTTTCTGGTATATCTATCAATCAATAATTGTTTATTTTCATACATAATATGATGCAATTCTTTTCCAACCAAACTATCGGCATATTGAACATTTTCTGCTAACAAATGGAAAATAAGTTTTAAATTTTTTTGCTTTGCAACATTTACAATTTCATCAAAATCTTTTATTCGAGGATTATTTAAAGTATCAATTGAAAACGCATATGTTTTTATATAACTACATGCTAAAGAAATTTTTGGAATATCCCAATCACCGTTAGGTAAAAGATAAGTTCCGTTTGCCATTGCATTGTCCCACTGACGAACAGTTTTGTATGGAAATTCTTCAGGGACATTTATCTTGTTTTTTGACCAATTTTGTTCGTTTATATAATCTCGCATTTGAACAGATTTATTGTCAAATGCGTTAAAGCTTAGTTTTATTCTTTTAAAAATTGGAGGCATGCTTTCATAAATTATATTGGCTTGCGATAAATTTGTTTCCAATTTTGAATTGATCCAAGGTGAGCCAAAAGAACGAGCATTTAAAGTAACCACTAAGGTTTTAACTAAAGCATTTGAATTAATATGTTTTATTAAATTTAAATATGTTTTGGCATGAATGGCACCATGTTCTATAGCATTAATTTTAAGAGGAGAAAGGGTATCCATCATTTGAGAAATAGATAACAAACAAGTGTCGGAATAGGCTGTAGTACCGTTACTAGATTCAGCAAAATACAAAACATCACTGTTAAATTGCAAACTATCTAATTTCAAAAGCATTTTTGCATCAAACAATTCTAAATCGTTTTTGTAAAAATACTTCGTATAAATAATATTTGAAATATAAATGCTTATAGCTCCAATTACCAATGCGGCACAAAGTTTATAAAATAGTTTTTTCATGCTTAAAATTGAAAATAAATGAATTGATAACTTTGAATTCCACTAAACAAAAGCAAGCAAAAAGCTAATAAAATATAAACAGACCAACGAATGGTTATATTTTGATTTTGTAAAAATTTATCGAAACGAGATTTATAAATAGAGATCTCTAACAATATTAATACTACCAACATTGCTATAGTTTGGTAATTAAATATCAGTTCTTTTTTAGCATCAAAAGTATAAGTAAAACATTGCTTAAGCACTAAAATAGCTTTAACAAGATTTTCGGCTCTAAAAAACACCCAAATAAAAGTTACCAAAATAAAAGTAGCTATGGCTCCAAAAGTTAAAAAGATTTTGTTTTTAGCTAAGGTAACAGGAATTAAATTTGAAAAACCTTTTTCAATTAAATAAAACAAACCATGAAGAAAACCCCAGATAATGAAGGTATAGTTGGCACCATGCCAAAAACCACTTAAGGAAAACACCAATAAAACATTTGTAATCCAACGAAAAGCATTGACATAACTTCCACCTATTGGAAAAAAAACATAATTACGAAACCAAGTAGTTAAAGAAATATGCCAACGTTGCCAAAATTGGTAAAAGCTAGTGGCAAAATATGGTTGTTTAAAATTGTCCATTAAATTTATTCCCAATAGTCGAGCGGCACCAACGGCAATGGTTGAATATCCATAAAAATCGGCATAAATTTGAATAGAAAAAGCAACTAATGCCAGCCATGCGGAACTTGAATAATACTGAGTTGGATTACTATAAAATTCATTTACTAATGGAGCTAAATTATCGGCAATACACATTTTTACAAATAAGCCATATAAAATTAACCTTAGTCCTTTACTTATGTTTTTAAATTTAAATACATGCTTACTTCGTAATTCTTTACCCAAAGAATCGTATCGTTCAATAGGCCCAGCTACCATTTGAGGAAAAAATAATACATAATTGGCAAAATAACCAATATGTTTTTCAGCTTTTTGATTTCCTTTATATACTTCAATGGTATAGCTTAACGACTGAAAAGTGTGAAATGAAAGTCCAATGGGAAGTATAATATCTAGGTGTTTGATGTTTGGTAAATAATTTACCAATACATCAACAAAAAAATTATAGTATTTAAAATATACCAATAAACCAATATTACTGATTATACTGAATAAAAGCCAAAATAATTTTGCTTTATTTTTAGTGTTTTCTATTAAAATTCCGCATATATAATCAATGATTATAATGAAATAAAGTATTAAAATATAAGGTAAAAAAAAAGCCGAATAAAAGTAAGTGCTGGCAATAAAAAGTAGTATCCAACGGTATTTATGTTTTAATAAATAGTATAACAAAGTTACTATTGGAAAAAAAACAAGAAAATGTAATGAGTTAAAAAGCATATTTCAAATAAAACTAAAATGGATAACCTATACCAAAGTTAAAAATACTATTATTCCAATACCAATTATAATCGTTGGCATTTTTAATTACCCATCTGCTACCATCAGGTTTAGCTGGATCATGAATTGGGAAAGCACCATCTAACCTAAAAATAAAAATACTTAAATTAAGTCTAATGCCAATTCCAGAACCAACGGCTAATTCATTATAAAAATTTGAAATATTAAAATTTGCTCCTTCCCTACTGTCTTGCCTCACTGCCCAAACATTGCCAACGTCGGTAAAAACTGCACCTTCAAATAGTTTTTTATAAATATTGAAACGGTATTCCATGTTCAGTTCTAATTTAATATCGCCCGATTTATCAATTTGATTAGTTGAATAATAAACACCAGGACCAATAGACCTTGGTCTGAAAGCTCTTAAACTATTAGCACCGCCAGTAAAAAATCTTTTTTCAAATGGAATATAATTTGGCGAATTCCCATAAGGTAAAGCATATCCAAAGGCAATGCGATAAACAACAGTATTATTAGGATCTAACCAATGATTGTATCTAAAATCGACAAAGGATTTAACATATTGAAAGTAATTTAAGCCAAATAATTCATATTGGTTTTTGATGTTTCTGGTTGAATCAGTAATTTTTGGAGCATCCAATAAAATGTTTAATGCTGAAACTAAATTACCTGCTAATTCTAATGCATCCCAACGCAAAAAAATATAACTTTTACCTTTACTATTCAGTTGATTATTATAAGTAAAACCAAGCCTAATATCATTTATAATTAAATTATTGGCAAATACATTTTGAAGAAAAATATCAGTTTTACTTCTTGTTTCTAATTCAGAATTTGTAAAACTAGTTTTTACAAAACTAATTTCGGGAAATGCAACATAATAACTAATAAGTTTACGATTAATTTGATAAGAAGAACCAATGGTAAAAACTCTTCTTTCATATTGCACATTTTTTTCGTAAATAATAGATGAATTCACAATTGTTTTGGTATTAGCATTGTTTATTTTTCTATCAATTTTATTAAAAAACAATAATTGAGGAATGGTAACACTTGCCGAAAACGATTGTTCGTTGCTATTAAAAAAAGGGATAACAGGAATACTATCTCCACTTTGAGCCTCAAAACTTGAGCGAAAACGCAATTGAAGAATTTCCCCATTATGAAAAATATTTCTATCAGTTAATTGAAGAACAGCTGCTAAACCATAATTTCTATAAGAGTTAACATTAATTAAATTAGCTTGATCGCTTGTAATTGCTTGCGGTTCTATTGATACATCGTATTTTTTTTGTTGTTTAAGTTCAATATAAAAATCAATCAAATTTTGACTATCGTTTTCAATAATAGTTGGCGTGATGGTGATTAATTTAAAAAGCTGCAAATCGTTTAACCTTCCATAAGTTTTAATCAAATTATTTTGCTGAAATAAATCTCCGGTTGTTAAAAAATTCATTTTTGCCAAAATATTAGGATGAATTTTACTGCCATTTTCTAAATATTTAAATCCTTTTGTAAATATTGTATCATGGTTAATATTTAAAGGTTTAATACTTGGTTCTACTTCTACAGTAATATTTCTTATAAAATAAATTTTGAAAGGCTTCAAATCTTCTTGATTTTTGATGTTAATTTCTAAAGCAATATAAGCATTTGAATAATTTGTATCTGTTTTAAAATCAATGAATTCTTTTGAAAAAGTATAAAATCCTTTGTTCCTTAATAAATTCAAAATTCTATTTTGTTCATTTAATAAATCTTCTCTTTTAAAGGAATGACCCAATTTTATAAAACTTTCATCGAGAGAGGCGTTTACGATATTATAAATATTTTTGTCTGGACAATTTACATGAAGTTTTCCATATTTATATTGGGTATTTAATTTTATAAAATAAGTAACTATTTTTCTTTCCTTTAAAAGTTTGGTATCGGTTACTGTATAATTTATTTGAGCATAATAATAACCTTGAGATTTTAGGTAATTTTTCATAGCCCTAACGCTCACATTTATCATTGTAGAATCAATAATAACAGGAACTCGGCCTAAATCGTCTCTAAAAATACGTTTTAATTTAGAATCACTTTTTGAAGCATCACCAATTCTATAAAAAAACACATTTAGCCTTACTAATCCTAAAAATTTTACGCCTGGTTTTTGTTTTGTTTGACTTTCTAAATCAGATTCATAAAATCTACTTTTGCTTTTTTCGAAAATTTCAATTTTATTTTTAACTAATTTTGGACCTTCTCGTTTATGAAATCTACTTATATTGCAAGCGCTAAACAAGCTAGCCAAAGCTAGAATTAGTAAAGGAATTATATTTTTATTTATGCTAAGCAAACGTAATATTCAATTTTTAAAAAGTTTAAAAGACAAAGCCAGTCGGTATTCAGAAGGCTTTTTTTTGGTCGAAGGTAGTAAAACTGCTATAGAAATTCTAAATTCAAATTTACACATAGAAGCAATTTACGCTACCAATGAATGGTGCAATATATTTCCAAAATATAAAAATAATGCAAAACTTTTTTTATGTACTCAAAATGAAATTGAACAAATCAGCTCATTAAAAAGTACAAGAGACATTGTAGTACAAGTTGCAATGAAAGACAAGTTCTTTAAATACAATCACTTAAAGAGTGAATTTACCATTGTTTTAGATGAAATTCAAGATCCAGGTAACCTTGGAACTATCATTAGAATAGCAGATTGGTATGGAATAAAAAATATAGTTTGTTCAGAAAACACAGCAGATTGTTATAATAATAAATGCATTCAAGCAACCATGGGAAGCATAGCTAGGGTAAATATTTTTTATGAAGATTTGATTGACTTTTTTGAAGCGAATCAATTACCTGTTTATGGTGCTTTTATGGATGGAATTGCGTTAAAAAATGCATCCTTAAATACGCCATCTATATTAATAATTGGAAACGAGGGAAAAGGAATAAACGAAAATTTACATCCATATATAACAAAAAAAATTAGTATCAAACGATTTGGAGAAGCAGAAAGTTTGAATGCTGCTATTGCTACCGCAATAATTTGTGATCACTTTTTGAATGTATAATTATACATCAAAACTTCCTTGAATCCAACCACCACCAATTACATCGTTACCATCGTAAAAAACGGCACTTTGTCCAGGAGCAATTGCTTTCACGTGGTTATTAAAAATAACTTTCATTTTATCACCATCTTGTTGAATATTAGCCATACTTCCAGCATCTTTATACCTAATTTTGGTTAAAGATTCCATGGGTTTTAAAACAGATTCAAACTTACCCATATTTATATTTCGAACCCACATTCCTTTTTGTTGTAATTCTATTTCACGTCCTAAAACTACTGTATTAGTTTCTGGGTAAATAGCTAATACAAACATTGGTTCACCAAAAGCTATTTCTAAACCTTTACGTTGGCCAATCGTATAAAAAGGATAACCCCGGTGTTTTCCAATAATTTTACCTTCAGAATTTGTAAAATTTCCACCTTCTACTTTTGCTTCTAAACCGTCTACTTTACGTTTTAAAAAACCACGGTAATCATTGTCAGGTACAAAACAAATTTCATAACTTTCACTTTTATTGGCTAATTCTTCATAACCCATGTCAATAGCCATTTGCCTGATATCGGTTTTTCTAAATCCTCCTAACGGAAATTGTGTTTTGGCTAAACTTTGTTGAGTTAATCCCCATAAAACATAGGATTGATCTTTGTTATCGTCCAAACCTTTGCTTATAACAAATCTATTATTTTCATTGCGCACTTGCGCATAATGACCAGTTGCAATAAACTCACAATCTAGCATATTTGCACGTTTTAAAAGTGCTTCCCACTTTATATGTGTATTGCAAAGCACACAAGGATTTGGGGTTCTTCCAGCTAAATATTCTTCAACAAAATTATCGATTACAAAATCACCAAACTCGTCACGAATATCTAAAATCATGTGATGAATTCCATGTTTAACTGCAATAGTTCTTGCATCGTTAATGCTATCGAGGCTACAGCAACCAGTTTCTTTTTTAGAACCTCCACTGTTTTGATAGTCCCAAGTTTTCATGGTTACACCAATTACTTCGTAACCTTCTTCTCGGAGCATCACTGCAGCCACAGTACTGTCTAAGCCGCCACTCATGGCAACTAAAATTTTTCCTTTTTTACTCATTTTTCAAAACATTTCAGGGTAAATAGCCCTGTTGATTGACTTTATATTTTATTAAAAAATTACAATCCCGATTAATCGGGAGAAAGATTGAAAAGTTGGAAAATTACTATCTATCAAAAACAACTTTGTAATCTTTTAATTTTTACAACTTTGTAATCATTAAATAACAAATTCTGCTTTAAATAAATCTCTATTTGGATTTACACACATAACAGGAACAGTTCCCTCCGCATTTACAATACGTTGAGCATAAGTGTCAATTATATATTCTGAAAGACCTTTATCTTCTGATTGAGTCATTATCATAATTAAATCAGCTTGACTATATTCAGCATACTTTAAGGTTTCTTCTGCAAAATCACTGTTTGATTCATCAACTTCTTTTACTGTAAATTCAATTCCATTTTCAATAAAAATATTTTCTACTTGACGAAGATTTGCAATCATTTTATTATTTAAAAACTCGTCACTTACTTTATTATAAATAATATGAATAGTAGCATGATAAGAATGTGCTAAATGAATTGCCATTTTAACTTTTTGTTTTGATTCAACACTTAAGTCTAAAGGGAAAACGATGTTTTTATAAGCATTGTTTGCTCTTGCACTTTTAACAACAATTACAGGCACATTACTGTAATTAATAACTTTACTAGAATTTGTACCTAAAATACGTGTAAAGCCACTGGCACCATGAGTTCCCATTATGATGCAATCACAATGAAACTCTTCAGCAGTTTCAATGATTGTTTTATATATTCTACCTACTCTAACTTCAGTTTTACAATGAATTCCGTATTTATTAAATATATGACTAGCTAATTTTTCTAACTCAGGCATTATTTTTTCACGAGCCAATGTTTCTTTTTCTTCATTGTTTCCAAAATTAAATAACGAAGTTAAAAGGTATTCTTCAACTATGTTTAAAAGCACTAAATCATTGTCAAAATGTTTAGCTGCTTGGGCAGCATGTTCTAATGCATTTAAGCTAATTTCGCTAAAATCAACGGGAACAAGCATTACATTTTTTTTAGTTTGAGTCATCGTATTTAAATTTAAATTTCTTATTTTTTCGTTTACAAATGTAGTTGTAATATTTAATTTTATAAAATATTAATTAACCAATTGGTCGGCACCGCTAACAAACCAAGTTCTTTCATGTTGAATATAACTTGTTACTCTCGATTGTTTTAGACTAAATCCTTTGGGCACTAATATAAAAGCAGTTCCTTTATTAACTAATACTTTTTCTGTTTTAAATGCCCTAACTACATTATGATGATGAAGCAATTTACCTTTGTTTTCACCAGCAGTAACTTTGGTATAAATATCGTTCTCAACTAAAGCAAAATTGATTAGCAAACTATCCGTTTTACCAAAAATTTCATATTCAATTACAACGGTGTCTTTATTGGTTTGATAAGCATTTATTTTTAAAAAATTATCACTTGGCCTAGCTAATGTTTGCTTAATAAAACTAGCAATACTTTTTTTGTCAGAACCTGGAACAGAGAGAATTCCATTTAAAAAACTTTGAGGTGTATACATTGGAATATCTTTCATTTTTCCAATGTAATTTATTTGCCTAACGGTATTTAAAGAGTCACTGTATTTGTCAACCCAACCACTTCTATTCCAAACATCCACATGAAAATCAATAACATAAACGGGTTGTTCTGCACTGTCAGCCACATGAATTAATTCTCCTAAAAATTTATCAGCATCAGGACAGCTGCTACAACCTTCAGAGCTAAAATTTTCAATTAATACAACGGGCATAAACGCTTTAGATGTTGGTTGCTTCAGCAATTGACCAAAACTTATTTTACTAAAAAAAAGTAAGCTAATTACAGATATTACAAGTTTATAAATTATTTTAAATTTCATTATTTATTAAAAATATTTGTCAAAAATAAATGATTGTTTGGTTTAAAAAAGGTATTACCTAAATTTAGAATGATTAAAATGAAAAATATTAGTTGCATTTAATAATTGTCAAACAAGAACAGTTTTTTTTGATTATTAGAAATTACTATAAAATAAAAGCTAATTATTTAAAGTGATTGAAAAATAAAGGAAATTAAATTCCACAATTTAATTTCCTTTAGCAAAAAACATTTTATTCACAATATTTTGAAAGGTTTGGAGATGTTAGGGTAATAATAGCATATTGCAGGATGCAATTTAACGGTTCCATCAAATCAAAATTACCAAAATCCAATACTAGTATTTTTGCGGTAATGACAGCATTAGCTAACGAACACAATGCAATTAATTTAGCTCAAGGTTTTCCCGACTTTGATGTATCGCCAAAATTAATAGAATTGGTAAATAAATACATGAAATTGGGCATGAATCAATATGCACCAATGCCAGGTTTATTAAGTCTGCGCGAAAAAATAGCTCAAAAAACTTACGATTTATATTCAGCCCAATATGATGCAAATTCTGAAATAACAATTGTTCCTGGAGCTACACACGGAATATATGCAATTATGAGCGCCATGATTAGAGAAGGTGACGAGGTAATAGTTATTGAACCTTGTTATGATAGTTATGTACCAGCCATTGAATTAAATGGTGGTCGTGCAATTCATGTAGAGTTAAAATTACCGGAATTTAAAATTGACTGGAATGAAGTAAAGAAATTAGTGAATTTTAAAACTAAAATGATTTTAATTAATACGCCTCACAATCCTACAGGAAGTATATTAAATGCGCAGGATTTACAAAAACTGGAAAAAATAGTTCGTGGAACAGATGTTATTATTTGTAGTGATGAAGTTTATGAACACATGATTTATGACATGGTTGAACATCAAAGTGTGGCACGTTTTCCTGCATTGGCCGAACGTAGTTTTATTGTTTCATCATTTGGAAAAACTTATAGTACCACTGGTTGGAAAATGGGATATATATTAGCTCCAGCAAATTTAACAGTAGAGTTAAGAAAAGTACATCAGTTTATGGCTTTTAGTACCAATACACCTATTCAATATGCCATGTCTGAGTTTATGGATGACAAAAGTATTTACTTAGAACTATCGGGTTTTTACCAGGAAAAAAGAGATTATTTCAGGAAACTTTTAAAAGGTTCAAATTTCAAATTATCACATTGCCAAGGGAGTTATTTTCAGTTATTGAATTATTCAAAAATAACACAAGAAAAAGATACAGATTTTGCTATAAGATTAACAAAAGTAAATAAAATAGCAAGTATTCCTGTTTCTGTATTTTATAGTAAAAAAACAGATAATCAATTATTACGTTTTTGCTTTGCAAAACAAAATGAAACATTGGAAAAAGCGGCAGAAAAACTAATGAAAATTTAAAGCAAAATAACAAAAATGACTACAAGCGATTCGTTAAAAATTACATTGATTCAAAGCAACTTGTTTTGGGAAGATAAAATTACAAATATTAAACAATTTACTAATAGAATATTTGATATAACGGAACAAACAGACTTATTTGTTTTACCCGAAATGTTTTCAACAGGATATACCATGAACAGCGAAAAATTAGCTGAAACCATGGATGGATTTACAGTTACTTGGATGAAAGAAGTGGCAATGGTAAAAAATGCTGCTATTTGTGGAAGTTTAATTATAACTGAAAACAATGAAATATTTAATCGGTTTTTGTTTGTAGAACCAAATGGAAATGTTCAATTTTATAACAAAGCACATTTGTTCAGAATGGCTGAAGAAAACAAGTACTATACTGCTGGAAATAATAGAATTATTATTGAATATAAAGGGTGGAAAATTGCCCCATTTGTTTGTTATGATTTAAGGTTTCCGGTTTGGTTAAAACGCTGCGAAAATTTTGAATATGATTTGATGATTTTAGTAGCAAGTTGGCCTGAAAAACGTGTTACACATTGGCAAGTATTAACACAAGCAAGAGCTATAGAAAATCAATGTTATGTGGTAGCAGTAAATAGAGTTGGCGAAGACGGAAAACAAATAAATTATAATGGTCAAAGTGCTTTATTTAATCCACAAGGAAAAATACTAAATGAGTTAACGCATGAAGAATTTGAAACAACATTTACCATTTATCTACCAGAATTAAAGACATATAGAAAAGCATTTCCAGTTAACTTAGATGATGATAATTTTGAAATAAATTTTTAAAAATATCTAAGCAACTTTTTATAAATAAAAACAATCAGAAGAAATAAAAAAAACAAATAAAAAATGAATAAAATTATTGTATTTACACTTTGTATTTTGTTGCAAGGAAATATTGCATTTGCACAGAAAAATAAAAAAAATAAAAACACTCCAATTAAAGAAGAAGTTACAGCTCCAGATAAATATTCCAAATTTGTATTGGAAGAAAAAGAATTCGATTTTGGCGTAGTTAATGAAAATGGAGGGTTATTAATTCATAATTTTTCAATAAAAAACACTGGAAATATTCCATTAATTATAAAAGATATTCAGCCTGAATGTGGATGTACGCGCAGTGAGTGGACAACCCAACCAATTGCACCGGGTGCGGTAGGAAATATTAGGGCTATTTTTAATCCCGCAGGAAGACCCGGTGTTTTCAGAAAAGCAATTACTGTGTTTACAAATACAGAAGTAGAAAAATCGCAAGTATTTGTAAAAGGAAACGTTGCTCCTTCAAAATATCAATTTGGTTCAACTTATACCTTTCAATATGGTTTTACTGCAGTAAATAACAATACTTTTAACTTCAATGTATTAAACACCAAAAGTGATAGTGATTACTTAAAATTATATAATTTAAGCAATAAAGTTATAAAAATAACACGCATAGAAACGCCACCAAATATAGAAGTAAAAGGTGCTTACTATGAAATGATACCAAATACTGATATTGAATTAAAAATTAAATTCACACCAAAAAGCAAAATGGATTTTGGCGATTTTAGTCAAGAAGTAAAAATATACACTAACGATGATTCATTTCCTGTGAAATTAATTTATGTAAACGCTAAAATAAAGGAAGATTTTTCATACCTAACACCTAAAGAATTAAAGAAATCACCCAAATTTACCATTGATAGGTTATCGCATCATTATGGAGATATTGGTTATAAAGACAGTTCAATTACCTATTTTACACTTACTAATAAAGGCAAAACAGATTTAATCATTAGAAAAGTAAAACGTTCATGTAATTGTGTAAATGTAGATTTAGAAAGCATGGTTATAAAACCAAAGCAAAAAGTAAAAATGAAAGTAGATTACACTTCGTTTAATGTGGTGGGATTAGACATTAGAGGTATTAAATTAATAACAAATGATCCAAATAATCAAGAAGTAAATATTTCAATAAGTGCAAATATTGTAAGATAAAAAAGTTAAAAGTATATGTTAAAAAAAATAGTATTCGTAGCAGTAAGCTTCATTAGTGGAATTGCCGGTTCGTATGTGTTTTATAAAATGTATTCACCAGCTATATTAGTTCAAGATTTCAGTAAAAAAAACGATAATAATTTTGAATCGGTGAACTATAAGGGTAGTTCAATTACCAGTTTAGATTTTGTAAAAGCATCGGCATCATCTACTCAAAGCGTAGTTTTTATAAAAACATTAAGCAATCAACAAAACTATGTAGATCCACAATTTGATTTCTTTAGTCAGTTTGATTTCTTTGGTCAACGTGGACCTGTGGCAAGCTCTGGAAGTGGAGTTATTATAACTGAAGATGGTTATATAGTTACCAATTACCATGTAATAAAAGGTGCAAATACTATAGAAGTTATTTTAAATAATAAAAAACAATCGTACCAAGCCAAATTAATTGGCAGTGATCCTTCTACCGATATTGCTGTTTTAAAAATAGAAGCCAAGGCATTGCCACATATTATTTTTGGCAATAGCGATGATGTAAAAATTGGAGAATGGGTTTTGGCCGTTGGTAATCCATTTAACCTTACATCCACAGTTACTGCGGGAATAGTTAGTGCTAAAGGAAGGAACATCAATATTGTAAATAATCAGTTTCCAATTGAATCATTTATACAAACCGATGCGGCTATTAATCCAGGAAATAGTGGTGGTGCATTGGTTGATTTAGAAGGAAGGTTAGTAGGAATAAATACTGCTATTTCTAGTCAAACCGGTAGTTATATTGGTTATGGATTTGCCATTCCTTCCAATATTGTTTCAAAAATTATCAAAGATTTGATTGATTTTAAAGAAGTACAACGTGGTTACACCGGAATGGACATTACTGATATTGATTCACGTTTGGCACAAAAACTAAATATTAGCAATAATTTAGGAGTTTATGTAAGTTCTGTATTGGCCGAAAGTCCTGCTGATAAATCTGGCATTAGAACTGGCGATGTAATTGTAAAAATTAATGATAAAGAGATTGATAGCAAAGCTATTTTTGACGAGTACATGGCTTATATGCGTCCGGGAGATAAAGCCAAGTTTACTTATTTAAGAAATGGAAAAGAAACCGAGACAACTTTTAATTTAATTAATAAAGAAGGAAACACCGCCATACTTAGAAAAGGAACCATCACATCTGAGTCATTAGGTGCCGATTTCCAAACATTGCCTAAGCTAGAAAAAGATAAATTAGGAATAAAAAACGGTATAAAAATTTACAATATAAAGAATGGTAAAATAGCCAATATTGGTTTGAGTGAAGGATTTATATTGATAGCTTTAAACAAAAAACAATACGAAAAACCAGAAGAATTAATTGCCGATTTTGAACAACTACGAGGACAAGTAGTAATGGAAGGAATTATGCCAAATGGAAGCCGAATGGTGTTTAGTACTTATGTTTATTAGAAGATTACAAAGATTAGAAATTTTTGTATTTAATATTGAAAAAATCCGTAACAGTTTGTAACGGATTTTTTCTTCAAACAATTATTTATTCTCACCAACCGAATTCGAGCTATCAGCAAACTCAATAATAATTGATAATTTTTTTTTATTCAAAATCCCTTTAGTTGGAACAAAAGTGGATTGTTAGAGATACAAACCACGGACAAAAATTATCCATTAAACTTCAACCTATTATTTTGGGCGAATAAATCTATATTTGCGCAGCCAATGAGAAAAACCTTTGTATTAAATCTAATAATAATGATGGGTGTTAACCTACTCATTAAACCATTTTGGATTTTGGGAATTGATAGAGCCATACAAAACCGTTTGGGTTTTGATGCCTACGGGCAATATTATATTCTATTCAATTTTGTGTTATTACTTTCGGTTTTATTAGATTTTGGAATTGCCAATTACACCACCTCTAATTTAGCCAAAAACGCCAATTTAATAGAAAAACAGTTTTCAGCATTATTCACCATTAAATTACTTTTTTCAGCGTTATACATTGCGTTAACGCTTGTTCTTGCTGCAGTTTTAGGCTATGACCAAAGTGTTTGGTATTTAATTCTAATGCTTGCTATCAATCAAGTAATTTCTTTTTTTCATATTTATTTCAGGAGCAATGTAAGCGGATTACAACTCTTTAAAACCGATTCTATTTTATCTGTTTTAGATAGGTTATTGATGATTTTATTTTGCTCTATTCTATTATTTACAAATCTTTTTGAATTGAATATAACTAACTTTATTTATGCGCAAACACTTGGTTATTTAATAAGTGCGGCCATTTCCTTTTCATTTATTCGAACTAAAATATCTAAAGTTAAACTTATTTTTGACAAAGAAATTCTTTGGGATATATACAAAAAAACTGCACCTTATGCTTTGCTGGCTTTGTTAATGACACTTTACACTAGAGTTGATAATATTTTGATTGGCAAACTTTTACCTGATGGCGATTATCATGGAGGAATATATGCTTTAGGTTACCGGTTGCTAGAAGCAGCAAACATGATGGCAGTTTTGGTTGCCATGCTTTTACTCCCTATTTTTTCAAAAATGATAGCAGAAAGACAAAAGTTAGAACCTTTAATAAATACAGCTTTAGGAATACTTGTTGCACCAAGTTTAATATTTGCAATTGCTTGTTTTTTCTTTCAAAGTGAAATATTAGTAATGCTCTCACCAAAGGCAAATAACTATGCTACACAAGTTTTTGGCTGGATTATTTTGTGTTTTATTCCACTTTGTTTTATGTATATTTTTGGTTCATTGCTTACAGCAAATGGTTCAATGAAAATATTAAATATTTTAGCATTGATCGCATTGATTACAAATATTGGTTTAAACATTTGGTTAATTCCAAAATACCAAGCATTGGGTGCTGCTTATGCTGCAATAATTACACAAACATTTATTGGAATTACTAATTGCTTTTTTGCTTATAAAGTTTTAAAAATGTCATTTGATAAAATTGTATTTTTAAAACTATTATTACTTTTAGTTTTTATAATAGTTACAGCTATTTTTTGCAAAACATATACTATTTCATTATTTGTTTCGTTAGGAATACTTAGCATTTTAGGAATGCTATTAATTTTTGTTTTTAAACTGTTGGATATAAAGCAGCTAGGTAGTTTAACAAAAAGCAAATTCAATTAAAACTTTACACCTAAATATATTTTTATATTTTTGACCTAATTATTTATAAAATGACACAAGATAAAAGAACGTACTACTTTGAATTAGTTGATGTAGTAAAATTTTTAATAAAATATAAAAAGCCACTAAGCATTATATCAATTGGAGCTGGAATAGCAGCAATCATTTTTTCAGGACCTTGGTTTATAACTCCATTGTATAAATCAACAGCTATATTTTATCCTTCCACCAATAATTCAATTTCAAGTGCATTACTTTCTGATACCAGAGTAAAAGCAAAAGATCCATTAGAATTTGGGGAACAAGCAACCGCTCAGCAGTTTATTCAAATGTTAGAAAGTGACAATTTAAAGAACAGAGTAATTACCAATTTTAAATTGCGTGAGCATTATAAAATAGATGAGAACGATGGGGAGAAAAACTTTAAAATGGGAAATCTATACAAAAAGCACATCAGTGTAAAAAAAACTGCTTATGCTTCTATTGAAGTAAATGTGTTAGATGAAATACCTGAAAAAGCGGCAGAAATTGCCAATGGGGTAGTTTTACTTTTAGACAGTGTAAAAACGGATATTCAAAAACGAATTGCACTTCAAGCATTAGCAATTATTGAACAACAATATAAAAATAAGGAAGCTGAAGTAAATAATATCAAACAAACCATGCGAGACTTAGGTGCTAAAGGCGTTTACAGCTTTGAAGAACAATCTAAAGCCATTACAGAATTAGCAGGAAAAGGCGGAAACCAAGCTTATATTAATAAGCAACAAGCAAGCTTAGCTCAGTATGGTAGCGAGGCTATTTCATCGCAAGAAACGTTGGTTTTAGAGTTAGAAAAATTAAGTGAATTACGTAAAAAATTAGAACAAGCAAATGTAGATGTGAGTGCTAATTTAAGTAATGTATTTATCCTTCAGCAGGCTACCACTTCTGAGAAAAAAGCATATCCAGTTAGATGGCTTATTGTAGCAGTTTCCATATTCGGTTCATTTGTTTTGGGCTGCATTGTATTGCTATTTACCGAAAAAATAAAACAAATAAATATCAACGCATAAGTTTTGGAATTAAAACAAAGTCAGTATTGGTTTTATAGCATTGGTATTGGGTTTATTTTACTTAATATTATTGCTTTATGGCTTGGTTTTGAATGGTTAAGTGTTTTACCTTTTGTTGTTTTAGTATTAGTTGCAGCAGTTTTTCGCTCCGATTTACTAATATTATTTCTCTCATTTATCATTCCTCTTTCCATTGAATTTGATAATATTGGCGGTGGATTAGGCATAAGTTTACCCGATGAACCCTTACTAATATTATTAACCGCCACGGTACTTTTTAAATTTATTATTGACAGAAATTACGACTACAGAATCTTTAAACAGCCCATTGCTATTGCCATTTTAATTAACCTTGCTTGGCTTATTTTTGATACTTTTTTTAGCCAAATGGTATTGGTTTCAGTAAAATTTGTTTTAGCAAGAATTTGGTATGTAACTACTTTTTATTTTTTAACTGTTGTATTATTTAAAAATATAAAAAATATCCATGCATTTTTATGGTTACATATTGGAGGTTTAATCATTGTTGTATTTTACACTTTTGTGCAACATGCAAAATACGATTTTGCTCAAATTGTATCTTTTACCATTAATCAACCTTTTTATATTGGACATGGAGTTTATGCTGCTGCTTTGGCCTTTTTTATTCCTTATTTATTGCTAAATATAATTTACGCTTTCCGACTTAAAATTCCAACTTGGCTGCTTATAATTACTGCATTTACATTATTAGTTTTTGTATTAGGCGTAATATTAAGTTATACCCGAGCTGCATGGATTAGTTTGGCCGGAGCTACTGTTTTGCTTTGTTTAATTTGGTTAAATATAAGATTCAAAGTTTTGATCATAGCACTTTCAACTTTGGTATTTTTGATTTTTATTAACAGTGATGAAATTATTTACAGGCTTTCATTGAACAAACAAAACAGTTCTGAAGGATTTGATAGACATTTGGAATCCGTTAGCAATATTAACAATGATGTTTCAAATTTAGAGCGTGTAAATAGGTATGTGGCAGCTTTAAACATGAATAAAGAAAGACCTATTCTAGGTTTTGGGCCAGGAACTTATTCTTTCACATATGGTGTTTACCAAGAGCCAGAATATGAAACTGCAATTACTACATACTTTGGCGATAATGGCACATGCCATAGCGAATATTTAGGACCATTGGCCGAAAGCGGTTGGTTAGGATTACTTACTTTTTTAGCTATTATCTATTTAGCTTACCGAGATGGCTATCAGATTATTTTTAAATCAAAAAACACGGAAGTTAAAATATTAGCTATTTCCATTTTAGTTGGATTAAGTACATTCCTGATTCATGGTTTTTTAAACAACTACAGCGAAACTGATAAAATAGCCATTATTCTTTGGGGCAGCTTTGCAATAATTACTGCATTAAAGCAATATCATTTTGATGAAGAAATAAGCTCATCAACAAAATAATATTACTTTTACAATATTTAAATTTACTTCAAACTTCTATCTAACCAATCAAAGAAAACACGTTGCCAAAGCACACTGTTTTGAGGTTTGGTTACCCAATGGTTTTCGTCAGGAAAATATAAAAATCTACTAGGTACGCCTTTTAATTGCGCAGCTGTAAAAGCTTCCATTCCTTGTCCTAGCGGTACTCTAAAATCTTTTTCGTTATGAATTACTAACATGGGCGAATCCCAATTTTTTACAAATTTATGAGGTGATGCATCAAAGTTATTTGGGTGTTCGGTTTGACTCCAATATGGACCTTTATTATCGTTATTAGCAAAGTACATTTCCTCGGTGGTTCCATACCAACTTTCCATGTTGAACATGCCACAATGAGCTATAAATGTTTTAAAACGTTTGTTATGGTTTCCTGCTAACCAATAAACTGAATATCCGCCAAAGCTTGCCCCTACTGCACCTAGCTTTTCTTTATTTACATATGGTTCATTGCTAATATCGTCAATGGCGCTTAAATAATCTTTCATACATTGTCCACCATAATCACCCGTAATGGCATCGTTCCATTCACTTCCGTGGCCTGGCATTCCGCGCCTATTTGGCGCAATAACAATATAACCATTTGCAGCCATTAATTGAAAATTCCAGCGATAACTAAAAAATTGCGAAAGCGCACTTTGAGGTCCACCTTGACAATACAATAAGGTTGGATATTTTTTTGTAGCATCAAAATTTGGCGGATAAATAACCCAACTTAACAAATCTTTTCCATCGGTAGTTTTGGTGATTCGCTTTTCCACTTTACCCATTTGGGTTTGGTTTAATATTACTTGATTGGTAAAAGTAATTTGCGTTTCTGTTTTAGTTTTTAAGTCAATTACAAAAAGTTCTGTAGGTAGCGAAATACTCATTTTACCAATTACGAAACTTGTTTTTTTATCATTGGTAATGGCACAAAATGAACCATAATCGGTTTCAGTATTCGATATTTTAGTAATGTTTTTATTACCTTTTTTTACTATAAAACTATATTCAAATAATTGTTTAGTTCCCTTAAATGGTGCAGTAAAATAAATGCTTTTGTTATCGTTACTCCATTGAAAATTTTCAATTGGATAATCAAAATTACTTTTGCCCGTAATTTCTTTAATTAATAAGTCTTTGTTTAACAAATCCATGCAAACCAATCTATTCAAATCACTTTCATTTCCTTTGCCTTGCATACTTAGCCAAAGAATTTTATTTCCATCGGGTGAAAACTGAGGATTTCTGTCATATCCTTCGTTCAATGAAGAAATATTTGAAGTTTGTTTTGAAATCAAATCATATAAATAAATATCGCTATTGGTAGAAATTGCTTCAGCAGTTCCTGTTAATTTTCTGCTATCATAAGCTAATTTATTACCTTCAGGATTCCAATTAAATTGATCATCATCGCCATTCGGTTGAAGCGGACAATCAAATTTTTCATTCTTCATGATATCAATTGCATCACCATTGATTTGACCATTTGAATAAGGTACAATAAACAAATGACTGTATGCGTAATCGTGCCATGAATCCCAATGACGGTAAAACAATCCGTCAATAATTCTTGCATTGCATTTATCTAAATCTGGATA
Organism: Bacteroidota bacterium; assembly: GCA_947453415.1. Classification (GTDB taxonomy): domain Bacteria; phylum Bacteroidota; class Bacteroidia; order UKL13-3; family UKL13-3; genus JAAFJM01. Next base: position 19,942 of record CANGGG010000023.1, read on the forward strand.
AATTTCTTTTACTTCTTTGTCTAATTTTACATCGGCAGTAAAGGCTATGTTGTTCATTTTAGGCGAGTATTTATAACCACTAATTCCTCCATAAAAATCTGAAACTTCAACTTTATTACTTCCATCAATTTTCATTTCCCATAACTGAACATCACCTGATTTTCCACTTAAAAAACTAATTTTTTGTCCGTCAGGTGTAAAACGAGCACTGGTGGCATTCATTTCAGCATTGGTAATTGCTATTTTATTGCCGCCATTGATATCACATTTATATATAATATTAGTGCCTTTATTGGCTTTTACATCATAATTTTTAACACCAAAAATTACTGTTTTACCATCTGGAGAAACCTGTTGATCAGAAACTCTGCCTAATTGCCACAATTTTTCTATGCTTAAATTTTGCTGCGCAAATGAAGTTGAAAAATTGATACTAAATAAAAAACAAATGGCAAATAATTGATTAAAAAATGAAGTCTTTTTCATAAAATATTTTTTTTACGAATAACGAGAAAGTAGCTTGGATATAAAAAATTATTTTTTGTTCAATAAATATTCCATCACGGTAATTGGAATTAAAAGGCATGTGAATGCATAAATGGTATCTTCAATTGGAATAGTATAAATGCGCAAACCTATTATTTCATTGGTGTTGTAGCCAACTACAGGTTCAGGAGTTACAGCACCAGTAAGCACACCATTTACTAATAAAAATGGAATTAAATGAACAAAATAGGCCATCCAAAAATAAGCCATGTACTGTTTTTTAAAATAGTACTGATGCAAAAGCAATAAAGCCAATGCCAATGTACAATTGACTAAAGTATAAGTTTTAGTGTTAAATAAAATACTAGCAACAATAAGTAAAACAATGAAAGTATAATTGATTATTGATACAAATGGCAGGAAGAATTTATCAGAAAAATATGCTTTGATACATGCATAAATAAATACGCTTGCAAAAGGAACAACTATAAAAAAAAGCCATTCCTCAATTGGTAAATCATTGAATCGAAAAGGTAAAACATAATCGTTATTGAACCACCAAATTCCAGAACGAGTAAACCAACCATCCCATAAAATAAACAAAAATGCATTGATAAATATACCTATAAATAAAGGTTTAAACCATTTGTAAAAAGCTACTTTTTTATCGAAGCTTAAAGCAAATGGTCCAATAAAAGAACCTAACATTAACCAGGCATATAAACTCATTAGTTAGTTGAATTTGGGTTTTTCCAATATTTTAAAGGAACGATTAACATTCCAAAGTTTTCGCCATCTTCTTTTCCTAAATATTTATGATGAATTTTATGCGCTCTGCGAATGGCTTTAACGTATCTATTATCTAAACGACTCCATATTTTAAAACGTTGATGTATGATAATTTCATGAATGATAAAATATGCAAAACCATATAACGAAATTCCAATCCCAATATATAATCTAAAATCTTGATACATTAATCCTGTTACATAACAATAAGCACTTGGAATGGCAAAAATCAAAAAAAACGAATCGTTCTTTTCAAAAAAACCAGGTTCTACTTGGTGATGATCTTTATGCAAATACCATAATAAACCATGCATTACAAACTTATGCGTAAACCAAGCCATGAACTCCATGAACCAAAACGTAACAAATACCACTGAAAAATTAAATAACATATATTTTTAAAAAGCTTTGCAATTATAAACAGATAAAAGGAAAAAAGTTTTTGTTAATTTTGTTTAGTAAAATTTAAAGTGTTCCCTCTTTCTAAATAAATTAAAGATAAATTCTTTGAAGTCAAATAATCGATTGAATAATTAAATTCAATATTGGCTTTTAAATCTATGGTTTTCAGTAATGATTCTTTATTTTCAATTACATAACTAAGTGTATCTATTATTTCATTATCATAAATATCAACTAGAAATTCTTTTGTAAAAATCATTTTTGACTTCTTATCATCATTTGAAATCCAAGTACCAAGTATGTTTATTTTGATTAAATTTTCACTAATTACTTTAGCTTGTTTGCTTTCATCATTTGGTGTTTGAATATTATTTGGCTCATTTGTTTTTTGATTATTTGAACAGCTAAATAATAAAATTACTGAAGTTATTAATATTGAAATTTTCATTAATCAAATATATTTATTCTTAAAATAAAATCTAATACAAGCAATTCAAACCAACAAAAAAAGCCAATTGCAAACCATAAAGCCAAGGTGCTATTTTATTGGTTAAAGGTAATTCCAACTGATGATAAATAAATATAAATGCAAAAGAAAAAATATACCACGCAGTATAATTTTGAATGGGCACAACATTGTTTTTCCAATACCAAAAATCTAATTGTGGAGCAATGTTTTCAATAAAAATATCAATAATGAGCATGAGTAATGCACCTATAGCTGCCTTTGCCATCATATGAACGTTTTTGTTTGGTAATATTTTATTTAAAACAATTTGACAAATATGCATAGAAACATAACAAAGCATTACCCAGTTTAAGCCAATAATTACAGGAACATCGGCTATTTTAAAACCAAGATTATTTCCATAAAAATATTGCCCAAAAATTCTTCCTGTGGTAACACCCAATAATTCTAAAATATAACCTGCTTGAAAAACACCTAATGTCCAAATCCAAAACATTGCATTTTTAGGCTGGTGAAAATAAAACAAAATGGCCGCACTAATCATCAAATTGATAGGTGTTAGTTTTATTAAATCAATTTTGAAAACTGTAGAACCAATAAGTCCAACAGCGTATAAAATAATTAATATAATTATGGCAATATTTTCTTTTTTCATATCAGTTTACTTGTTTTTTTATTCAAAGTTCGTTTCAACAAGCTCAACGACCGCGGGCATTGAGCTTGTTGAAATGCAATTACTTTCCATAATCCTCTTTAATCAAATTTCCAACAATTTTAGCCGAATTCAAACACAATGGAATTCCTCCACCAGGATGAACTGAGCCGCCACAAAAGTACAAACCTTTTATGGTAGAACTAAAATTTTTATGTCTTAAAAATGCCGCAAACCTATTATTACTTGCATTTCCATATAAGGCACCCAAATGACTGCTAGTTTTAGATTCAATACTTCTTGGATCTAAAATGGATTCACTGATTATTAGTTCGGAAATATTTACCTTCAAAATCCTGGTTAATTTATCAATGATATTTTTTCGAGATTCAATAATTAATTCATCCCAATTTTGCCCTTGATTATTGGGTGTATTTATCATAACAAACCAGTTTTCACAGCCTGCTGGAGCATCGTCAGTTTTGTATTTTGATGTAATGTTTATATAAATTGTTGGGTCATTATAAATGGTTTTTTTCTCAAAAATATGCTTGAATTCTGCTTCATAATTTTCAGTAAAAAAAATATTATGTAAATCTAATTCTATAAATTTTTTATTTATTCCCCAATAAAAAATCAATGCTGATGACGACTTTTCTTGTTTTAAAATATTTTCAGGATGAGGTATGTTAGGCAATAATTTTTTATAAGTTGGGTAAATATCCATGTTTGAAACTACCAAATCAGCTTTATAAAACAACTCCCCTACTATTACACCTTTAATTTGTTTATTATTTTCATCCAAAACTATTTCAGAAACCTTTTTATTGAACTCAAAATTAACCCCTAAATCAACAGCCAATTGATAAATAATTTCGCTGATTTGGTGCATGCCATTTTTAGGAAAAAAAGTACCAATATTACTTTCCAAATGTGGAATCATATTCAGTAAAGCTGGCGATTGGTATGGATTGCTGCCATTATAAGTTGCAAATCGGTTAAAATATTGAACCAATCTTTTATCGGTAAAAATTTGCTCGTTTTCATGGTTCATGGTATTGAACAAATTTAATTTCGGAATGCTGAAAATTCCTTTGAGCGTAGCTAAATTCAAAAAGTTTTTTAATTTATGCAAACTACTTTCAATAAAAATAGGCACAGTTGTTTTATACCTAAATTCAGCTGTTTGCAAATAATTAAAAAACGGCTTTACATCAGTCATTCCAAGTTTTTCTTGTAACTCAGAAGTCATTTTTTGGGCGTTATGAAATGAGGTAAATCGGGTACCATCTTCATAAAAATAATTACATGATTTTTCTAATTGTTGGAATTCAAATTTATACTTGTTTTGCTTTGCAATATCAAACAAATCTAAAACCAATTGAGGCAATGTAAATAAAGATGGGCCTGCATCGAATCTAAAACCATTTTGATTAAATTCAGTTAATTTTCCACCAAAATAATTGTTGGCTTCTAAAACGGTAACATCAAAACCCATGGCTTGTAAACGAACCGCACTAGCTAATCCCGCTATTCCCGAACCAATTATTATTAATTTCATACTTGTTTTTATAACAGCAAATTTAGCATAGGATTTTATTTGTTTTCAACAATAAAAAAAAATTAAAAATACACTTCCTCTCTTCTCTATTTTTTTGTAATTTGCGCCCATGTTCAATGAACCTGAAACCACAAAACTAGAAGAAATTGGCGAGTTTGGCTTAATCAAACAATTAACTCAAAACATTGAATTAAAAAACAATACCATAAAAGGGGTTGGTGATGATGCTGCAGTTTTAAATCCAACAGCAGGTAAAGTTACATTAGTTTCTACCGATTTATTATTGGAAGGCGTTCATTTTGATTTGAGTTATTTCCCTTTGAAACATTTGGGTTACAAAGCAGTAAGCGTAAACGCAAGTGATATATATGCCATGAACGGAACTCCAAAACAAATTACTGTTTCGGTTGGAATGAGCAGTAAATTCAGCGTGGAAGCCATTGCCGAAATATATGAAGGCATTGAATTAGCCTGCGAAAAATATAAAATTGATTTAGTGGGTGGCGATACAACCGCTAGTAAACAAGGTTTAATTATTAGTGTTACCGTTATTGGCGAAGCCAACGAAAATGAAGTAGTTTATAGAAATGGTGCACAAGAGTTTGATTTGATTTGTGTGAGTGGCGATTTGGGTGGTGCGTATGCTGGCTATCAATTGTTAGAGCGTGAAAAACGTGTGTTTATTGACAATCCGCAAATGCAACCAGACTTGGCAGGACATGATTATATTTTAGAACGTCAGTTAAAGCCAGAAGCCAGAAAAGATATTATTGAGTTTTTTAAAGCAATGGACATTCAACCAACTTCCATGATTGATGTGAGTGATGGCTTAGCATCGGAATTGTTTCATATTGCAGAGCAATCAAAGGTTGGTGTTACCATTTACGAAGACAAAATTCCGATTGATGCTACCACTTATAATATGGCGCGCGAGTTAGATTTAGATCCAACTTTAACAGCCTTAAGCGGTGGCGAAGATTATGAATTGTTATTTACCATTAAACAAAGTGATTATAATAAATTAGAAAACCATCCTGATTTTACCGTGATTGGTCATGTAACAAAAGCTGAAGAAGGCTTGCACATGATTAGTAAAGGTGGACAAAAACATGCGTTAAAAGCGCAAGGTTGGAAAGCATTTTAAAAGGTTGGTGAGGACACCAACCTTGGACAAAAATAACGTCATTGCGATCACGCCAAGGCGTGAGAAGCAATCTCATTGTAAGATTGCTTCGTACCTCGCAATGACGACAATTAATAAATACGTAACAAACGGTCAGAGGCTAGGAGCCAGCAGCCAAAAGCAAAATATATGAAAATAGGTGTATTAATTTTTCCAGGAAGTAATTGCGATAAAGACGCAGTATGGGCATTTCAAAACATGTTTGGACAAGAAGTAGTAGAACTTTGGCATAAAGATACTGATTTACAAAATGTAGATTTAGTATTTTTACCAGGTGGTTTTAGCTATGGCGATTATTTGCGCAGCGGTGCTATTGCTCGCTTTTCGCCAATTATGCAAAGTGTAATTGAATTTGCCAATAATGGCGGATTGGTTTGGGGAGTTTGTAATGGTTTTCAAATATTATGCGAAAGCGGTTTATTGCCAGGCGCATTATTGCACAACGACCACCAAAAGTTTAATTGCAAAAATGTTTTTATAAAAACCGAAACCAATAACAGTAAAATTACCAGTTTAAATGAAGTGGGAAAAGCTTTAAAAATTCCTATTGCACATGGTGAAGGAAGATTTTATTGCAATGATGAATTACTAAAAGATTTGAAAGCAAACGATCAAATTTTATTCAGGTACTGTGATGAAAATGGAAATGTTTCAGTTGAAACAAACCCGAATGGTGCTTTGGATAATATTGCTGGAATTTGTAACAAAAACCGAAACGTATTTGGCATGATGCCTCACCCTGAACGCGCTGTTGATGCTGATATTTACAATACTGATGGACGCATTATGTTCGAAAGCTTGTTGCAGTTGGTTAATAGTTAATAGACGATGGACCATAGACCATGGACAATCGTCTATGGTCTATCAACTATTCCTTCAAATTACTATCAATCATAATTGTCACAGGACCATTATTGGTTAAGCTGATTTGCATATCGGCACCAAATGTTCCTGTGGCTATTTTTTTGCCTAATAGTTCTTCCAACTTTGCTATTATTTTTTCATACAATGGAATAGCAAATTCTGGTCTGCTTGCTTTGATATATGAAGGTCGGTTGCCCTTTTTAGTGGATGCAAAAAGTGTAAACTGACTCACCAATAAAATATCGAAATTGGCATCAATGAGTGAAATATTCATTACACCATTTTCATCGTTAAACACACGAAGATTTACTATTTTTTGTGCTAACCAATTGATGTCTTCATCGGAATCAGCATCTTCAATTCCTAATAAAACCAATAAACCATTTCCTATTTCCGAAAATAATTTACCATCTATTTGAACTTGTGCTTGTGTTACTCGTTGGATGATTGCGCGCATGGGGAAAGTTAAATTTATCCGGTTTTGTATTCTTCCAAAGCCTCATTTGCCATTGATAATAACACATCTTGTGAAGTTGTAAATGAATTATCCCATTTCAAATCTTCAATGATGAGTTGTGCAAAATTATCTTGCTCATTTTCGGGCAATTTGTTTAATTCCTCAAATGCTTTTTCCAATAGTTTTGTCATAACACAAATATATGTGGTTTTGATTAAAATAGAAATTTAAGTTTTATCGTTCCATTTTATTTCGAATTCAGCCATTCTTTGGTTCGTTTCATTACCTCATCATTGCTGCATAAATTGCCATTGAACGATTGTTCCAAACTTATATCCAAAGCTTTTTTTATGTATGGATTCAATTCTTTTTCTTCCGTGATATCAATTCCCAAATCCACTAATAAAGTTAAGTCTTTCTTACCCAATTCTGTATTATCATCCATTTCAATTGTATGAATCATATAACAAATTTATAAATCTAATTTGAAAATTACAAACATTCTAAATTCAATTCCTAATAAAACCAGTAAACCATTTCCAATTTCAGAAAATAATTTTCCATCAATATTAACTTGTGCTTGAGTAACTCGTTTGATAATTGCGCGCATGGAAAACTAATTAAACACATCTTCATTGGCCATGATACTTAAGTAACTTTGATAGCGTTCAGCAGGGATTTGTCCGGCTTCTAAAGCTTCCAAAACTGCGCATTGAGGCTCGTGAATATGCTGGCAATTATTGAATTTACATTTACCAATAAAAGGTTTCATTTCTTTGAAATAATGCGATAGTTCAGCATTGTTTAAATCTACCACACCAAACTCTCTAATTCCTGGTGTATCAATTATAAAACCTCCAAAACTTAAAGGATGCATTTGCGCAAAAGTGGTGGTATGCTGACCGTTAAAACTTGTTTTGGAAATAATACCCGTTCTTAAATTCAAATTGGGTTCAATGGCATTCAACAGCGATGATTTGCCAACTCCTGAATGTCCGGCTACTAAAGTGGTTTTGTTTTGCAATAATTCTTTCACTTCATCTAAACCAATTTTATCGTTTACCGAAGTTTTTAAATAAGCATAACCTACTTTTTTATGGTATAAATCAATGGTTTCTTGTAGCACATCTTCCAAACCATTGGTACATAAGTCTACTTTGTTAAATATAATAGTAGTAGGAATATGATAAGCTTCGGCTGTAACCAAAAATCTGTCGATAAAACCAAGAGAAGTATTAGGAAAGGCAATGGTTACCATTAAAATGGCTTGATCAATATTACTGGCAATAATATGTGTTTGTTTGGAAAGATTACTTGACTTACGAATGATATAATTTTTACGTGGTTCAATAGAAAAAATGACTCCATTTTCGCTATTGGGTTCCATTTCGTAATTTATTTTATCGCCAACAGTAACCGGATTGGTATGTTTTAAACCTTGTAACCTAAATTTACCTTTTAAACGACAGTTGATTATTTCGCCACTTGGTTTCATTACTTCGTACCAACTTCCCGTTGATTTTACAACAATTCCTTCCATTAATTTTTAACCGAAAATCCTAAGTAAGCAAAAGCAATACAAGTAATATTGCTCAATAAAATATAAGTAAAAGCTTGTTTGAATAATTGTTGTTTAAACATCAAAATTGTTTCAAAAGCAAATGCTGAATAAGTGGTAAATCCGCCTAAAACACCAATAATTAGTATCAACTTGATGCTGTCAAAATTATTATTATTCATCAATAAAGCATAGCATAAACCAATTGCAAAGCACCCAATGGCATTCACCAAAAATGTATTAATTGGAAAATTTATTTGGGTATAATCTTTTAACAAAACCGAAAACAAATAGCGCAAAACTGCACCCATTGCACCTCCGGCTGCTACTAATAAAATTGATTTCATTGAGGCAAATATAATCGAAATTGAAAGATTACAAGATTAGAAAAATGAAAGATTGAAAGATTGAAAGATTGAAAGTATTATGTAATTTTTTTTGAGCTACAAAATTCAACTTTCATAATTCATAATTTAAACTTCATAATTTTAGTCTACTTTCGCCTTCTTTTTTTTAAAATTATGATAAAATCAATGACAGGTTTTGGCCAAGCTGAAACAGAAACCGAAACTTTTAACTGCAAAGTTGAAATCAAAGCTTTAAACGGCAAGTTTTTAGACATCAATATTCGCATGCCTCGCAATTTGCAAAATAAAGAATTGGAACTACGCAATGATTTATCAAAGAAATTAGAACGTGGAAGTATCAGCATTGGAATCATTATTTCTCAGAAAAATGCAGCAGCGCAATTTTTACCTATCAATCAAGATGTGGCTCAATTTTATTTACAAGAAATCAATAAAATTGCAACGCAAACAGGAATGGAAAGTCAACATTTATTCAAATCTGTTTTTGATTTTCCTGGTATCATTCAAAGTAAAGAGGAAGAAGGAACAAATGAAGATGATTGGAAAACAATAGTAAATACAGTTAACAACGCATTGGTTGAATTCAATAATTTCAGGTTACGTGAGGGTGAAAATTTATGTGTAGAATTAAGTGCTTTGTGCAATAGTATTCATTCAAAACTGAAAGCTTTAACACCCTTTGAAACCGCTAGAGTTGAATTTATTAGAAATAAAATTACCAAAGAATTAAGCAGCTTACAAACTGACTTAATTGACAAAAACAGGTTTGAACAAGAGTTGATTTATTATATCGAAAAGTTAGATATCAATGAAGAAAAATCGAGATTGAGTGAACATTGTCAATATTTTTTACAAACATTGCAACAAGAAACCAATGGTAAAAAATTAGGTTTTATAGCACAAGAAATTGGTAGAGAAATAAACACCATCGGTAGTAAAAGCAATGACAGCAACATGCAACGATTGGTAGTGGAAATGAAAGACGAATTAGAGAAAATAAAGGAACAAATTAATAATATTTGCTAAGTTTTTATTTCCCGCAGATTTCGCAGAATTTCGCTGAGAAACTGTTTGATTTGCTGTAGAAAACAAAAACATAAACCAACCTGCATTATCTGCGTCCATCAGCGCAATCTGCGGGAGATAATTTTAGTAAAAAAAACAAAGATTTTCGCAGAGAAACTGTTTGATTTGCTTTACAAAACAATAACTTAAAACAACCTGCAACATCTGCGTTAATCAGCGCTATCTGCGGGAGATAAAAAAGAATAAATGAATAAAGTAATTATATTTTGTGCGCCAAGTGGAAGCGGAAAAACCACCATTGTAAAACATTTGTTAAGTGTTAACAAGCAATTGGCTTTTTCGGTTTCGGCATGTACGCGCGCGCAAAGAGCCAATGAAGTAAATGGAAAAGACTATTATTTTTTAAGTCATGAAGACTTCAAAAACAAATTGGTTCATGGTGAATTCTTGGAATATGAAGAAGTTTATGGTGGAAACTTTTATGGAACTTTAAAATCGGAAATAGATAGGATTTGGAGCGAAGGAAAAGTAGTAATTTTTGACGTAGATGTGGTGGGTGGTTTAAATTTGAAAAAATATTTTAAAGATAAGGCATTGGCCATTTTTGTAAAACCTCCAAGCATTGAAGCATTGGCCAAACGACTGAAAGACAGATCGACTGAAACGGAAGAAACACTCCAAATAAGAATTGGAAAAGCGGTGTTAGAATTGGCTTATGAAAATAAATTTGAAACAGTTTTGATCAATGAAAACTTAGCAGAAGCATTGGCAAAAGCGGAACAATTAGTAACTGATTTTATAGCAAAATAAATGAATATTGGTTTACTTTTTGGATCGTTTAATCCCATTCACACTGGCCATTTGCTCATAGCAAATTACATGGTGGAATACACTGAAATTGATAAAATTTGGTTTGTAGTGAGTCCGCAAAATCCTTTTAAAATAAATGATGATTTGTTAGATGAAAACCTTCGTTTGCAAATGATTGAATTAGCCATTGCCGATGATGAAAGATTTGAAACGTGTGATATTGAATTTACTTTACCCAAGCCAAGTTATACTACTTTAACATTAACTACGCTTTCTGAAAAATATCCTGAACATAAATTTATACCAATTATTGGTGGTGATAATTTGCAAAGTTTCCATTTATGGAAAGATTATGAAACCATTTTGAACAACTATCAATTGTTCGTTTACAGGAGGGTTGGATTTCATGAAAATCCATTGTTGGCTAACCATAAAAATATCAAAATATTTGAAGTTCCATTGTTAAATATTTCCTCTACTTATGTTCGCGAAACCTTGCAAGCAGGGAAATCAATTAAGTACTTAGTTCCAAAATTAGTCAGAGAATTTATTGAAGAAAAAGGTTTGTATCGAATAGGTTAATTAGAAGGCGGCAGACCAATATGTCTTCCTTAAACATTCGGGCAGACACACGGGTCTGCCTCTACAGTTGTTATTTCTATTCACAAATCATCCATCAAAAATCAAAAATCATTGTTACATTCGCACCTCGATAAAAAATTATGGCAGAATTTAAAAAAATAAAACGCAGTGAAAACTATTCAGCGTGGTATAATAATTTAGTAGAACAAGCAGATTTAGCACAACATTCGGCAGTAAAAGGATGTATGGTTATAAAGCCTTATGGTTATGCCATTTGGGAAAAAATGCAAGCTGACTTAGACAGAAGATTTAAGGAAACAGGTCATCAAAATGCTTACTTCCCGTTATTTGTTCCTAAAAGTTTATTTGAAGCAGAAGAGAAAAATGCTGAAGGATTTGCAAAAGAATGTGCCATTGTAACACACTATCGTTTAAAAACGGATCCAGATAGACCGGGTAAATTAATGGTTGATCCTGAAGCAAAATTAGAAGAAGAATTAATTGTTCGCCCAACTAGTGAAGCCATTATTTGGAATACTTACCGCGATTGGATTCAAAGTTACCGCGATTTACCCATTTTAATTAATCAGTGGGCCAATGTGGTTCGTTGGGAAATGCGTACACGTTTGTTTTTACGTACTGCTGAATTTTTATGGCAAGAAGGACATACTGCTCACGCAACTAAGGAAGAAGCATTGGCCGAAACTAAACAAATGCTGGAAGTATATGCCGACTTTGCCGAAAATGTAATGGCGGTTCCAGTTATAAAAGGAATAAAAACCGAAAACGAACGTTTTGCTGGCGCTGATGAAACTTTTTGTATTGAAGGTTTAATGCAAGATGGAAAAGCTTTGCAAATGGGAACGAGTCACTTTTTAGGTCAAAATTTTGCGAAAGCTTTCGATGTAAAATTTGTTAGCAAAGAAAACGTAAAAGATTATGTTTGGGCTACCAGTTGGGGCGTTTCTACAAGATTAATGGGCGCACTAATTATGTGTCATAGCGATGATGAAGGATTGGTTTTACCTCCAAGATTAGCACCTATTCAAGTAGTAATAGTTCCAATTACAGGTAAAAAAGAGGAAGAAAAAGCATTGGTTTTAGATAAAGCTCGTGAGTATTATACTGCTTTAAAAGCAAAAGGTATTTTAGTAAAATTAGACGATAGAGATGGCATTTCTCCAGGTTATAAATTTGCTGATTATGAGTTAAAAGGTGTGCCGTTGCGTATAGCAATTGGTGCAAGAGATGTGGCGGTTGGAAACGTAGAATTAGCCAGACGCGATACCAAAACTAAAGTAGTGATTAGTGCCGAAAATTTACCTGAAACCATCAGTAATTTATTGAATGAAATTCAGGAAAATATTTATAATAAAGCATTAGAATATAGAGATTCACATATTCATGTTGTAAATACTTGGGATGAATTTAAAGATGCGCTAGATTACAAAACCGGATTTGTAAGTGCGCATTGGGATGGTACTAGTGAAACAGAAGAGAAGATAAAAGAATTAAGTAAAGCCACCATTCGTTGTGTGCCTTTAAATAACCAACAAGAAGAAGGTGTTTGCGTGTTAACAGGCAATCCTTCAACTCAAAGAGTATTGTTTGCTAAAGCATATTAATTTATTTTATTTTTACAAAATACATAAAAAAAGCTGCCCAAATATTGAGCAGCTTTTGTTGTTAAATATTATTAATTGAAGCTATTTTTGACAGATGATTTGAACTTTGATTGAACCGGTTTCGTCTGAAGCTACTTGAGTAAATTTTAGTAACCCAACTTTTCCGTATACATTTCTAAATGCATAAACATCATTTAATAAAAAATTAGTGATTTTATCTGTAGAACCCGTTGAAAAGTCTGTGTTATAAAAAGAATCATCAGACTTGCTAGTACTTTTAATTGAATCAAATTGAACCGAATTGATACTCGTAATTTTAAATTTAGTGTCATTTTGCCTAGACCAAGTTGCAATTTCAGAAACCCAATAAGAATTTTCTGCCATTACATTATTTGGAGATGCAAAAACATTTAAATTCATTGGATCAAAATAATAAACAAAATCAATATAATAAGAGTTTATTCCAGCATTTCCCGTTCCTCCATGAGAATAGGATTCAAAATTGTTTACTAATCCCTGAAAGTTTTTATCTAATAAAGTATTTTGTTGGCCAGCCAATTCAATATCATTAGAAATTAAAACATTATTCTCTCTTTTTACAATATAAAAAATGGAGGCGGTAGCTACTAAAAGTTTAGAATCAGTAACTGTAATCATATAGGTAATTATAGAACCCTCTGTTAAAGGAGTGGTAATATTATCCTTAAGAGTGTAAGTAGATTTAAAATTAGTTACCGTATCTACTCTGTCATTAAATGAAACAACTTCAGGAGCATCCAAGTCTATTCTTCTTTCAATTTTCAGGGTTTTAAGCGAAACACCTGCTTTCATTTTAATAGCTACCAAAATATTTGCGGTAGCTTCTTTTCTGTAAATTATATTTGATCCAAAACTATCTGTTAAGGTTACAGAAGTAGTTGGCTCATATGGACCTGTATTATTTGTATAAATGTCATCTTTTGAGGGATCCCTGATACAAGAAGCAAAGGCGGCAAAAGCAACAATTAAAACTAATGTGTGAATTTTATTCATGATAATTTCTTTTAAAATCTTTTACGAATTTAGTAATATTTGATAATTTATTGATATTACGATTTGTCATATTCGTTTTTTTACATTTAATCTATAATTTAAAATTTAAAACTAAAGAAATATTTTTATAATTGATAATAATTTCAATGAAATAACAATGGTAAGTAATTAATATTAAGACCATAAGAAACTTTCCAAATATTCATACTATTCCATTGCATAAGTTAATAACTATTATAAAAATTCATTGAAGATATTTGTTAAAAATAAAAACTAAAAAGACTTTCGTTTTTTAAAATCTATAAATTTCATACATTCGTTAGCTAAAAAAATATAGAATGACAGTAAAAAGAAATGCAGCGTTAGGATTTATATTTATAACCATTTTGGTAGATGTAATTGGGCTTGGAATTATCATTCCAGTAGTTCCAAAATTAATAGAAAACTTAACAGGAGAAAGCATTTCTGAAGCATCACGTTATGGTGGATGGTTAGTTTTTAGTTTCGCTATCATGCAATTTATTTTTTCACCTATTTTGGGTGGATTAAGTGATAGATTTGGAAGAAGACCCGTTTTATTACTTTCGCTTTTGGGTTTAGGATTAGATTATATTTTACATGCGTACGCACCTACCATTGTTTGGTTATTTATAGGCAGATTACTTGCCGGAGTTATGGGTGCAAGTATAACTACCGCTACAGCATACATAGCCGATATAAGTTCTCCCGAAAAACGTGCACAAAACTTTGGTTTAATTGGTGCCGCCTTTGGTTTAGGATTTATAATTGGACCTGTAATTGGAGGTGTTTGTAGTAAATGGGGACCAAGTGTTCCGTTTTTAGTTGCAGCCGGATTAACTTTAATAAATGTGTTATATGGTTATTTTGTATTACCAGAATCTTTATTAAAAGAAAATCAAAGAAAATTTGAATGGAAGCGTGCTAATCCAATTGGATCTTTGAAACATTTAAAAAAATATCCAGTTGTTTCAGGTTTAGTAGCATCACTAGTTTTAATATATATTGCTTCTCATGCTGTACAATCAAATTGGAGTTATTATACCATTTTTAAATTTAATTGGGATGCAGAAATGGTTGGATATTCATTGGCTGCTGTAGGTGTATTAGTTTCATTAGTTCAAGGATTTTTAATCAGAATAATTAATCCTAAATTAGGTGTAAATAAATCTATTTATTTAGGAATTACCTTATATGCTTTTGGATTAATATTATTTGGAATAGCATGGCAAAGTTGGATGATGTTTGTATTTCTATTACCGTATTGCCTTGGTGGAATTGCAGGTCCAGCATTACAAGGATTAATTTCAAACCAAGTTCCTGATACAGAACAAGGCGAATTACAAGGTGCATTAACTAGTTTAATTAGTTTAACATCTATAATAGGCCCACTAATTATGACTAATTTATTTGCCTATGCAACTGCTAAAAATTCAATGTTTTATTTGCCCGGTGCACCATTTTTCCTTGCCGCTTCACTCATGTTGTTTAGTGGCTATTTAGCTGCTCGTACCTTATCAAAACATCGTTTTGTTAAATAAAATCAGAAACTAATTATTCAAATTTGCATCAATCACTTTTAGTAAATCATCTTTACTAATTATACCAATATTCGTGTAAACTCTTTTCCCGTTTTTATATAAAATTAGGGTTGGCAATTCATCAACAAATAAGAACTTAACAATTTCTTGGTTGTTGTCATTATTTAATTTCAAAAAAATTAATTTATTTTTTCTCGCTAAAGCAATTTCTTCTAAATACGGAGCCATAATTTTACATGGGCCACACCATGGAGCATAAACATCCACTAAAACTAATCCTTTTTGATTAATGAAGTTATTAAATTCAGTTAGATTTATACCTTTTTTTTCAACTAGGGAGCCATTTAAAAAAAGCTGAACAGGTAAATTAGCATTACGCCAAGCATTCATACCTCCTTTTAAATCATAAACAGTTTTAAAGCCTAATTTCTTTAATTTTGTTGAGGCACTTGCACTTCTTCCACCTGCTAAGCAATATACATATACGGGTTTAGTTTTGTTAAATTTTAAAACTTCTGTATCAAAACTATTATCATTCCAATTTACATTTATTGCATTTGTAATATATCCTTCTGAAAATTCTTCTGGTGTTCTGACATCAATAATTTGAGAAAATTTATCACTAATAATACTCTTATAAAATGCCGTAGTATTAAGTTTAATGACCGTGTTATTTTCTGATATATTTTGGCAAATAGAAATATTAATTGATTGAAAAAATAAGAGCAATAATGTTGTAAAAAATTGAATTGTTTTCATATTTAAAATTCATGTTGTGTAATATAATTAATTTGTCAACTAAACTTTTTTAGAATATTTAAAATGTAAATAATTGAAAATAAATTAAAAATTATGCAAAAAAAAACCTGAGTAAATTTACTCAGGTTTTAATTATTAAAAAAAAATTATTCAGCTGTTTCTGTTGCTTCTGTTACATCAGCTACTTCAATAGTAGTTTCTTCCTTTTTAACTTTACCACGTCTAGTTTTCTTAGCAGCAGTTTTAACTTCTTTCATTGAAATCATCGCTTCGTTGAAATCAACTAATTCAATAATTGCCATATCAGCATTATCACCTTTACGGTTCATAAGTTTTAAAATTCTTAAATACCCACCTGGTCTGTCAGCTATTTTAGCAGCTACTGATCCAAATAATTCTTTAACAGCTTCTGCTTGTTTTAAATAAGCAAAAACAGTTCTACGACTGTGCGTAGAGTCATCTTTCGATTTAGTAATTAAAGGCTCAGCATATACTCTTAAAGCTTTAGCCTTAGCCAAAGTTGTAGTTATTCTTTTATGCATTATCAATGATGAAGCCATATTAGCTAACATTGCTTTTCTGTGAGGAGCAGTTCTACCTAAATGATTAAGTTTTTTTCCGTGTCTCATTATTATTTTTATTTATATCGTATTACTACGATTAGTCTTCGTTTAATTTAAATTTAGCTACGTCCATTCCAAAAGTCAAACCTTTATCGCGAACTAATTCTTCTAATTCTGATAATGATTTTTTACCGAAATTTCTAAATTTCAATAAATCAACAATATCAAAACTTACTAATTCTGATAATGATTTAATATCGGCAGCTTTCAAACAGTTGTATGCGCGAACAGATAAATCTAAATCAGATAATGGAGTTTTTAAAATTTTACGAACATGTAATAAATTTTCATCCACTTCTTGAGGAACTTCTTTTACTTGAGTATCTAAAGTTATCAATTCATCGCTAAACAACATAAAATGTTGAATAAGAATTTTAGCAGCTTCTTTTAAAGCTTCTTCTGGATGTATTGTTCCATCAGTACTAATATCAATACTTAATTTTTCGTAATCTGTTTTTTGTTCAACACGATAATCTTCAACCGAAAATTTAACATTAATAATTGGAGTAAAAACAGCATCTATTGGAATAACACCAATGATTGAATCTTTAGTTCTATTTTCGTCAGCTGGCATATAACCACGACCTTTTTCCACTATTAATTCAACTTCTAAATGAACAAAACTTTCCATGTTACAAATTACTAAATCAGGATTTAGAATTTTGTATGCATTTGTATGCTTTGCAATATCACCAGCAGTAAATTGCTCTTGACCTTTTATATTAATAAAAATTTTCTCATGATCAACTCCATCCATGGTACGTTTAAAACGTACTTGTTTTAAGTTAAGAATGATTTCAGTTACATCTTCAATAACTCCTTTGATAGTAGAGAATTCATGATCAACACTAGTTATTTTAACTGAAGTTATTGCGTATCCTTCTAAAGAAGACAATAAAATTCTTCTTAAAGAGTTACCAATAGTAACCCCGTATCCTTTTTCAAGAGGACGGAATTCAAACTGACCAAAGAAGTCAGTGTCTTTATGCATGATAACCTTGTCAGGCTTTTGAAAAGCAAGTATTGCCATTTATAATAGTCTTTATTAAGTTTATTATTTAGAGTACAACTCTACAATTAATTGTTCTTTTATATTTTCTGGAATTTGATCACGTTCAGGTAAAGATACAAAAACTCCACTTAAAGTTGAACTATCCCAAGTTAACCAATTAAAACGTTTAACATTTGAAGTAGTTAAACTAATATTTATTGTTTCTAAAGATTTTGATTTCTCTCTAACCCCAACAACATCACCTGGTTTTAATTTATAAGAAGAAATATTTACTACTTTATTGTTAACTGTAATATGTCTATGACCAACTAATTGACGAGCACCTGCTCTTGTAGTTGCTAAACCTAAACGGTAAACTGTATTGTCTAAACGAGCTTCTAAGAATTTAATTAAGTTTTCGCCAGTAACACCTTTTATACGAACTGCTTCTTCAAATATTTTATAAAACTGACGTTCTAAAACACCGTAAGTATATTTTACTTTTTGTTTTTCGCCTAACTGTATTGCATATTCAGTTTGCTTAGTTCTTCTTCTCGCATTACCATGTTGACCGGGAGGAATAGTACTACGTTTTTCGTAATATTTATCGCTTCCAAAAATCGGATCTTTAAAGCGTCTTGCTATTTTGGTTTTAGGACCTATATATCTTGCCATTTTATAATCTTTCTATTTTAATTTATTATACTCTTCTGCTTTTTGGAGGGCGACAACCGTTATGAGGAAGTGGAGTAATATCTCTAATTGATAATACTTCTAAACCACTAGCTTGTAAAGTACGAATTGCACTTTCTCTTCCACTACCAGGTCCTTTAACGAAAACATCAATTTTTTTCATTCCAGCATCAACTGCAACTTTTGCGCACTCTGAAGCAGCTGTTTGAGCAGCGTATGGTGTGTTTTTCTTAGAACCTCTAAATCCCATTTTACCAGCAGAACCCCAAGAAACAACTTGACCAGTACCATTAGTTATAGAGATAATTATATTGTTAAAAGAGGCTTTAATATGTGCTTGACCATGTGTGTCAATCACAACAACTCTTTTCTTACTAACTTTTTTATTATTTGTAGCCATTGTATTTTATTATGCTATTAATTATCTAGTAACCTTCTTTTTACCAGCAACAGTTCTACGTTTTCCTTTTCTAGTTCTAGAATTGGTTTTGGTTCTTTGACCACGAACTGGTAATCCTTTACGATGGCGTAAACCACGATAACAACCAATATCTAACAAACGTTTAATATTTAATTGTTTTTCTGATCTTAATTCACCTTCTACTGTTATAAACTCAGTGATATGTTTACGAATTGCACTTAATTCGTCATCACTCCACTCATTAACTTTCTTGTTTACATCAATATTATTACTTTCCAATATTAATGTAGCAGTTGAACGTCCAATTCCGTAAATATAGGTTAAACCTATTTCACCTCTTTTATTTTTTGGTAAATCTATACCTGATATACGAGCCATATTATATTATTATCCTTGACGTTGTTTAAACTTTGGGTTCTTTTTGTTAATAACGTAAACTCTTCCTTTACGTTTTACAATTACACAATCTTCGCTGCGTTTCTTTACAGAAGTTCTAACTTTCATTTCTTCTATTTAATTTTTATTTGTATCTATAAATAATTCTTCCTTTTGTCAAATCGTATGGACTCATTTCACATGCAATTTTATCACCTGGCAAAATTTTAATATAATGCATTCTCATTTTACCTGAAATATGTGCAATAATTTGATGTCCATTTTCAAGTTGAACTCGAAACATAGCATTACTTAATGCTTCGACAATAATTCCATCTTGTTTTATTACTGATTGTTTTGACATTTTTTATTGGGGTTGCGAAAATAACATTTAATTTCAATTTATCAACAACTAATTAAGCCGCTGTATTACTTCCGCTTCTTCCTTTTATTTTACCACTTTTCATTAATCCATCATATTGACGCATTAATAAATGACTTTCAATTTGCTGTAAAGTATCTAAAACAACACCTACTAAAATTAATAAGGAAGTTCCGCCATAAAACTGTGCAAACTGACTGTTAATATTAAATGCTCCTGCAAATGAAGGTAATACAGCAACAAATGCTAAGAAAATAGCTCCTGGCAATGTAATTCTACTCATTACATTATCAATAAAATCTGCTGTAGATTTTCCCGGTTTAACACCTGGAATAAAACCATTATTTCTTTTCATGTCATCTGAAATCTGATTTGCATTAACTGAAATTGCGGTATAAAAATAAGTAAATAAAACAATTAATAAACCAAAAGTCATGTTATAAGCAAAAGATAATGGATTAGCAAAAGAAGATAAAAAACTACTTGCTTCTACATTTGGAATGAACTGAGCAATATAACCTGGGATAAACATTAATGCTTGAGCAAATATTATAGGCATAACGCCTGCAGCATTAATTTTTAAAGGAATATACTGTCTAACACCACCAAATTGTCTATTACCTACTATTCTTTTAGCATATTGAACAGGAATTCTTCGTGTTCCTTGAACTAATAATATGGTAATCATTATTACAGCAAATAAAGCAGCTAATTCAATAACGAATATTACTAAACCACCACCACCAGTAGACAATTTGAAATTAAATTCATCCCAAAAAGCAATAGGTAAACGAGCTATAATACCAATCATAATGATTAATGAAATACCGTTACCAATACCTTTATCAGTTATTCTTTCTCCTAACCACATTACGAACATTGTACTAGCAGTTAAAATAATCATTGAACTGAAAGTAAACATAAAGTCTGATAAAACTTCTGGAGAAATAATAGCCAAAGGATTATTATTTTTTAAGTTAATAATAAAACCATATGATTGAACAACTGTAATTGCAATAGTCAAATAACGTGTAATTTGATTAATTTTCCTTCTACCGTCTTCACCTTCTTTCTGCATTCTTTGAAATGAAGGAAG
>CANGGG010000024.1 GCA_947453415.1 Bacteroidota bacterium
CTTTTTAAATACTTTTATATAATCGTCTAAAAAGCCTACTAAACCTAACCAAATGGTGGTTATTACAGCCAAAATAATATATACATTATTGATTCGAGCAAATAATAAGGTAGGTAATAAAATAGCAGCCAAAATAATTAAGCCGCCCATGGTAGGTGTACCAACTTTTGCTTTTTCACCTGCTAATCCTAAATCACGAATTTCATCAGCTACTTGTAAACTACGTAATTTGGCAATTAAAGTTTTACCATAAACCATAGAAATAGTTAACGATAAAATAATAGCAATAGCCGCTCTGAATGAAATGTATTGAAACATTCCCGCTCCAGGGAAATTAAAGGTTTTGTCTAAGTAATCAAATAAGTAATACAGCATAATCTTGTTGTTTATTTATGTTTATTTTTTAGTTTTAAAATTCTATTTATTGCATTAATTCAAACATTTCTTTCAATATTTCTTTATCATCAAAATGATGTTTTACGCCATTTATTTCTTGATATGTTTCGTGGCCTTTTCCAGCTACCAAAATAATATCGCCTTTATTGGCCATGCCAACAGCTGCTTTTATAGCTTCTTTTCTGTTGGTGATTCTCAATGTTTTTTTATAATGAACTGGATCAACACCTTTTTGCATTTCGTCTAAAATAATTTCAGGATCTTCATTTCTAGGGTTGTCAGAAGTGAAAATTACTTTGTTACTATACTTAGTGGCAACATCTGCCATTACTGGTCTTTTGGCAGCATCTCTATTGCCACCGCAACCAACTACAGTTATTAATTGTTCATTATTTGTTCTAACGCCATTAATGGTGGCAAGTACATTTTTTAACGCATCAGGTGTGTGCGCATAATCAACAATTGCAACAATTCCATTGGCAGATTTTATTAAATCAAAACGACCATTTACCGAACTTAAACTTGATAAAAGTGTAATGATTTCATGTTTATCTTTTCCTAATAAAAATGCTGCACCATAAACTGCTAATAAATTATAAGCATTAAACTCACCTACTAATCTAAACCAAGCCTCATCACCGTTCATGTTTAAAAGCATTCCATCAAAATCGGCTTCCATGATTTTCACTTTAAAATCGGCCATTGATTTCAATGAATAGGTGTATCGAGTAGCTTTTGTATTTTGAAGCATGACCATGCCATTTTTATCGTCTTTATTGGTCAATGCAAATGCATCATCATTTACATCGTCAAATAATTTTTTCTTAGCTTTTATGTAATTATCAAATGTTACATGATAATCCAAATGGTCGTGGGTAATATTGGTAAATAATACACCCGCAAAATGCAATCCTTTTATTCTGTTTTGATCAATGGCATGTGAGCTAGCTTCCATAAAACAATACTCACAACCGGCTTCCAACATTTGTTGTAAAAGTTCATTTATTCTAATAGCATCAGGTGTGGTGTGCGTACTTGGAATGACTGTTTCATTTATTTGATTTTGAACAGTAGAAAGTAAACCAACATGATGTCCAAACTTGCGAAACAAACTAAATAATAAACTTGCAACAGTGGTTTTTCCATTGGTTCCTGTTACCGCTACTAATATTAATTTTTTAGAAGGATGATTATAAAATTCAGCAGCCATCAAAGCCATTGCTTCACTGGTATTTGAAACTTGAATAAATGCAATTCCAATATTTAACTCAGCTGGCAAAACCTCACAAACAATGGCTTTACAGCCTTTTTCAATTACATTAGCAATATAATTATGTCCGTCAGCTTGCGTTCCTTTTATAGCAAAAAATACAGCATCAGCAGTTACATTTCTAGAATCATAAGTAAGCAAAGAAATTTCATTCTCCATGTTTCCATGAACTGAAATTGTTTGAACTGATTGAATAAGATGTGCTAATTTTTTTGCCATAAAACTATCCTAAAATTAAATTTACTTTTGAACCTTTATTTAAAATTGAACCTGCTTTTAGAGACTGTTGTTTTACTCTTCCAAATCCATTGATACTTACTTTTAAACCTTTACTTTCTAGTAAATAAGTAGCATCTTTTGCCGACATTCCTTTAACGTCAGGCATTTGCTTAGCAACATTTATTACAGGAAATAATGATAAAGCATTGTCTTTTTGTTGAATTTTCAACCAATTTGTTTCCATGTCGTTGATGGAATCATTTTCTAAATGCGATGAAATTCCTATATCATCTAAAATAATTTTTACGTTTTCTTTATACGCTTTGCTTACTTGTGGCAAATCGTTAGAAAAGGAAGTGTAAGTTTCTCTTACATCTTTATGAATATTGGTAGTGGTTGCATATATTTTATTGGCCAAATCTTTAAAAACCGGCAATGCCAATTGTGCGCCATAAATCATGCTTCCTTGCGGACGAATAACTACTACATAACAACTGTATTTTGGTTTTTCGGCAGGAAAATAACCACACCAAGAAGCCCTATAAACCTTGGCTCCACCTTGGTAATAATCTTCGCCTTTTTGAATAATTGCAGTTCCTGTTTTACCTGCAAATGTGTATGGTAAATTAGCATTTTCTTTATTATATGCAGTGCCATTTTTTACTACACCTTCCATCATATTTTTTAATTGAGAAACGGTACTTTGTTTACAAATTTGAGTATTCAAAACTTGCGTTTTAAATTCCTTTTCAACCTTTCCCGCTTTCATGATTGTTTTAACAAAATATGGATTTACCATGACTCCATTATTTGCAATGGCATTATAAACAGTAAGTATTTGTAAAGGGGTTACCGAAATTCCATAACCTCTACTAATAGCCGACAAATCGCTTTTACTCCATTTATTACTTTTTGGTTTTAAAAATATTGGAGCTTGAGCACCTAACATTTGTAAATTCAAATTTTTGTTCAAACCAATTTTATCTAAAAATTCATAATGCATGCTTGGGTTTCTATCGTAGTATTTTGCTATTTGCTTTGCAAAAGCCACATTCGATGACATTTCAAAAGCTTGTTGCATGTTTAATTCTAGGTAACTGTGAGAGTCCTCCACCAATCTACCATATACCATTGCTTTGCCTCCTTCTACATTTACTTTGCTTGTGGGAGTTACAAAACCATTGTCTAACAAACTCATCATGGTTACTAATTTAAAAGTAGAACCAGGTTGCATTCTGGTTCTTATGGCATCGTTTAAACTTTCCTCATAAGTACCATCAGTTTTTCTGGTAAGGTTAGCAATGGCTTTAATTTCGCCCGTTTCTACTTCCATTAAAATGGCAGTTCCACGCATTGCCATGTTATTTTGTAATACTTTTAAAAGCGATTGTTGCGCCACATCTTGTAAGTTGATGTCAATGGTTGAAATAATATCGCAACCATTTTCAGCTTCTTCTTTTTCTTCATTATTGATTGGAACGTATACGCCACCCGAAACTCTTTGGGTTAATTGAACTCCATTTTTTCCGGATAAATAATCATTGAAAAACCCTTCTAATCCTACAAACTTTTTGGCCTCTTCATTTACAAAACCAATGGTTCTAAATGCCAATGATTGAAAGGGTTTTACTCTTGTTGATCTATCTTTTATAATTAAACCGCCAGTAATTTTTCCTATTCTAAATAATGGAAATTTTTTTACGCGTAAAATTTGTTGGTGACTTACTCGTTTCTTTAAAAAATAATATCCATTTCTATTGCTTCTTAAACTTTTAAAAATGGTTTTATATTCACCTGCTGATTTATCATTAAACTCATTGCTAAAGCAATACGACAACGAATCAATGTATTTATCAAAAGTATCTTTTACCGCAAATGATGGCGCGGTGGCGTCTATAATAATATCGTAAATAGGTAATGAAGTAGAAAGTAATGAACCGTTACAATCAAAAATATTTCCTCTAATGGCTTCTATTTTTTGTTTTTTAATTGAATATTCTGTTGCTTCTTTTTTCCATTTTTCAGCTTCATTGAACTGAATATTATAAACATAATAAATAATTGCGCAAGCAAACACAAGCATTGAACCAAATATGGTTAATGTGCGAAATAGTATTGTTTTGCGTGCGTTAATTGCCATTTATTATTCAATTGTAATTTTTGTTGGAGGAACAACTGCTTCCTTCACATAATTTGTATCTTTTCCTATTCTGTTTTGAATACTATATTCTTTTAATTTTTCAGCAATATTTGATTGCCTGCTGGCATTCATTATTTCACTTAAAATAATGATGTACTCATTCCTTAATTCTTTATTTTCTTTTGATAGTTTATCAATTTTTTTATTCAATATATCATTGTTATGACTACTAAAAATAAGTACTGCTATTAAACCAAAACAAAATAGTATAAATGGCAATTGATTGTAAAACATGTTTACATTCAGCTTGAAATCAATTTCCGACAAGCGCTTTACGGCACCTTCAATTTGGGAAGTGTCGGGCTTTTTCTCTTCTTTAATTTCAGGCTCATCGCCAGTTATTATTTTATTGCTCACTTATCGTTTAGCTTTATTATAATCGTTCGGCTACTCTTAATTTTGCGCTTCGCGATCTGTTATTCTCTTCTTGTTCTTTGTCGGTGGCCACTGCTGCTTTTTTGTTCAATGGATTAAATGGACGATTAATATTTCCAAAGAAATCTTTCTCTAATTCACCCATTAAATTACCACTGTTCATGTAGTTTTTTACCAATCTATCTTCTAACGAATGGTAACTCATGAACACCAATCGTCCTTTTGGTTTTAGTAAGCTGCCACATTGCAAAAGCATTTTTTCCAACACATCTAACTCTTGGTTCACTTCTATTCTGATAGCTTGAAAAACTTGCGCATAAAACTTAAAGTCTTTAAACTTTGGCGCTGAACTTTTCAGTGCTTCTTTTAATTCACCTACAGTTTCAATATCTTTTCCGGTGCGTGCCGCAATAATTTCGGCTGCTAGTTTGCGCGATTGGTGCAACTCGCCATACTTATAAAATACATTTGCCAAAGCATCTGCCTTATATTCATTAATTACTTTATGTGCACTTAATCGCTGACTTTGGCTCATGCGCATGTCTAATACTGCATCATCAAAACGAATAGAAAAACCGCGTTCACCTATATCAAATTGATGAGACGAAACACCTAAATCGGCCAATAAACCATCAACTTTATCAAAGCCTTGGTATTGTACATGATTTTTTAAAAACTCAAAATTTTGATCTATAAAAATCAAACGTTCATCGTTTATCAAATTACGTTTTGCATCTTCATCTTGATCAAAAGCAATCAACCTTCCTTTTTTACTTAACCTATCTAAAATAGCTTTACTATGTCCACCTCCACCATAGGTAACATCCACATAAACTCCATCAGGATTAATGTTTAATCCCTCAAGGCATTCGTTTAACATGACTGGGTTGTGGTACATTTTTAGTTGATAGTTGTTAGTTTCTTAGTTTTTAGTACTTAGTTGCATTTAATTCAAAATTCAACATTTAAAATTCAACATTTTTTACTCATTGTTTCTTTTGCTCATTACTTCTTCGGCTAAAGCACTAAAGTCTTCTGGTTCGGCATTCAGCATGGTATCGTACTCTGCTTTACTCCAAATTTCTACTTTATTGCCGTAGGCTAACAAAACAATTTCGCCTTTTAGGTTTGCATACTCTTGTAATGGTTTTGGTAATAAAACACGACTTGCAGTATCCATGTCTAATTTACTTGCTCCACGTAAAAAGTAGCGTTTAAATTCTCTTTCCTTTTTTATGTAATCACTTAGTTTATTTATTTCTCCGGCTATGTTATCCCATTCGTTAGCGGGATACATGACACAGCATTTTTCAAAACCACGATTGATAAAAAAAGAATCCTTAGCCTCCACAGGAAGTTGCTTTTTCAATGCTGCAGGAATTATCAACCTGCCTTTAGCATCTATTTTACATTCATATTCTCCGTGTAGGTTTATCATTTTTTTTTCTTACAACGCTGTAAAAATAAAACAAAAATCCACTTTTCTCCACTTTCCTCCACTTTTGTGCATAAATGAGCTTTTTTTATATTCACATTTTGCTTAAAAGAAATTAACAATGTCGCAGTTACCTAAGGCGCAAACCGTGAATAACCCATTTTGTAAAGTTTTCAACAAAAACCACTTTAAAATCTTGATATTGGAAATAAACCTTGTTTTTGGAATTTAAAAATGAATCATAGCGCTAAAAATACAAGTTAAAAAACAGTGTTTTTAAGGAATAAATTTTTGTACTTTTTTGTAAATAATTGGAAAGGTTTTTCGAAAAAAAGTTCTAGAAAAAAAGCTAACAATAAGACCAGATAGTTTTAAAAAAATGTCAGGTCTTGTTGCAAAAAAGTATCTTATAAACATAAGAGACTTTTTTGTTGTAAATGAAACCAACCTTTTTCTTACTTTCGCTGTCCTTTGTAAAACAAAAGCATGACGATTAAAGTAACTAATTTATCAAAAATATATGGCAGCCAAAAAGCGCTCGACAGCATTAGTTTTGAAGCGCATAAAGGCGAAATACTGGGATTTTTAGGACCAAATGGTGCGGGAAAATCTACTACCATGAAAATTCTAACGGGCTATATTCCTGCCACTAGCGGACAAGCTTTTATCAATGGAATTGAAATTAACGAAAACAGCATAGCCATTAGAAAAGAAGTAGGATATTTACCAGAATTAAATCCGCTTTACACCGACATGTATGTGAAAGAGTTTTTGCTTTTTATAGCCAATAGTTATGGAATAACCGAAGGTGCCAACCAAGCTGCTGAAGAAATGATTTCCAAAACAGGTTTGAGTTTGGAACGCAAAAAGAAAATTAGTCAGTTAAGCAAAGGTTACAAACAACGTGTTGGTTTAGCTGCTGCCATGATTCACAACCCAAGTGTATTGATTTTAGATGAGCCAACCAGTGGTTTAGATCCAAATCAAGTAAGTGAAATAAGAAATTTAATTAAGGAAATTGGCAAAAATAAAACAGTGATACTTTCGAGCCATATTATGCAAGAAGTAGAGGCCATGTGTGATCGAGTAATTATTATCAATCGTGGTAAAATAGTGGCTGATGACAAAATTGAAAAACTGCAACAATCGTTTAGCAAAGAATATTTGATTTCGGTTCAATTTAAAAATAGTCCAACCATTGAAAGCATCAAAGCCATAGATAAAAGCATAAAAGTGTTACCCACAAAAGAAGGATTTACCATTACTGCCAAAGAAGATATTAGAGAAAACATTGCTCAAAAAGCAGCTGAAAACAATTGGTTAATACTAAGTATGAATTTGGAAGAAAGCTCATTAGAACAAGTGTTTCAGAGTTTAACGAAATAAGCAATGGGCAATGGGCTTCCGATGCATCGGGAGGCAAAAATAATAAAATATAACTTTCAACTAAGTACTTAAAACTAGGTACTAAAAACTAAAAAAATGATATCAATACTTCAAAAAGAAATACGCAGTTTCCTGAGCTCATTGATTGCTTACGTAGTAATCATTGTGTTTTTAATAGCTACAGGATTATTCATGTGGGTACTACCCGATAACAATGTTTTCGATATGGCTTATGCCAATTTAGATACTTTATTTACACTCGCTCCTTGGTTGTTTTTATTCCTAATTTCAGCCATTACCATGCGCACATTTAGCGAAGAGAAAAAGAACGGAACCATTGAAATATTAACCACCAAACCCATTAGCGATTTAAAAATAATTTTAGCAAAATATTTTGCAGGAGTGGTGTTGGTATTGTTTGCTTTGATACCAAGTTTGATTTACTTTTATACTGTTTACCAATTAGGTGCACCCACAGGAAACATGGACGTGGGCGCTACTTGGGGTTCTTATATTGGATTGTTCTTTTTGGCAAGTTGCTTTGTTAGCATTGGATTATTTTCATCGGTTATTACCGACAATCAAATTGTATCATTTATTGTCAGTATGATTTTATGCTACTTGTTTTACAATTTATTTGAACTCATTGCCGACTTTAAATTATTTGGTGCGTGGGATAGTTTAGTTGCAGGATTGGGAATCAATGCGCATTACCAAAGCATCAGCAGAGGCGTTATTGATAGCCGCGATATTCTATATTTTATCAGTTTTATTGTGGTATTTATTTATGCTACAAAAACTGTTTTTAGCTCACGTAAATTTTAATTATACATTTCCTTTTTTCAACCATATATATATATGAACAAAAAGAAACAATCATACTTACAACTCATCATTGTTTTAGCAGTTATTATTTTGCTAAACGCAATTTTTAGCAATTTCTTTTTTAGGATAGATTTAACCAAAGAAAAGCGATACACATTGGCCAAAGCCAGCAAAAATTTAGCAGCAAAAGTAAAAGATGGCATGCTAATAAAAGTGTATTTGGAAGGCGATTTTCCGGCAGGTTTTAAGCGTTTGCAAAAAGCTACCAAAGAAATGTTGGACGAATTTAAAATTCTTTCAAACAATAATATTCAATATGAATTTATAGATCCTTTACTTAACACAACTGCTAAACAAAGTACCGAAATATTACAAGAATTAAGTGAAATTGGCTTACAAGCCACCAGCATTCAATTAAAAAAAGAAGATGGTTTTAGTCAAAAAATAATTGTGCCCGGTGCAGTAGTTTATTATGGTGGTAGAAAAGTTCCTGTCAATTTATTAAAAAGTCAATTTGGACAAGCACCAGAAGCTGTTTTAAATACTTCCATTGAACAATTAGAATATGAAATAGCGAATGCTTTGCGATTAGTTACAATTGATTCAGTAAAACAAATTGCATTTATCAAAGGCAATGGTGAGCTTGACAAATGGAATATCATAGATGGTAAAACTGAACTAAAAAAATATTATGAAATAGATGATGTAGATTTAACTTCGGTTCCACCTTCGGAATTGAACAAATATGACGGAATCATTGTTCCAAAACCAACTTTGCCTTTCAGCGATTTTGATAAATTTAAACTTGACCAATATGTAATGCATGGCGGAAAAGTAATTTGGTTGGTTGAAAATCAGTTAGCCGAAATGGATAGCTTACGCAATTCACCACAGTATTATTCCATTGCATATAACTTAGGTTTAGACGATTTGTTTTACAAATTTGGTGTGCGAATCAACAACAATATTATTCAGGATATTCAGTGTAATACCATTCCGGTTTTAAGTGGAATGAAAAACGGAACTCCAGAACAAAAATTACTTCGATGGATGTATTTTCCTGTTGTCCCGCCTACTAGCTCGCACCCAATTGTTCGTGGTGTGGATCCCATTTGGTTTCAGTTTACAGCTAGCATTGATACCATTCCAAATAAAAAAATTAACAAAACGGTTTTGTTGGCTTCTTCTCAATATTCTCGTTCGGTGCCAGCACCTGCCAGGGTCGATATTGAAATGGCAAGATTAGAGCCAGATCCAAATTTATTTAGAACAGGAGGGAACAAAATTTTAGCAGTGCTTTTAGAAGGTGAATTTTCTTCCAGTTTTGAATATACTTTCGATCAAACTAAAAATCCAGCATTGGATTTTAAAAGCAAAGTGGAGAACAATAAAATGATTGTAATAGCCGATGGAGATGTAATTAGGAATCAATATAGCGCAAGCAAAGGACAAGTATTTCCGTTGGGTTACGACCGTTTTGCAAATCAAGAGTTTGGCAATAAACGCTTTATTTTAAACTGTGTAGATTACCTTTGCGATGACAGTGGAATTATAGAAGTGCGTAGCAAAGAAGTTACCTTGCGATTGCTTGATAAAGCTAAAATAAAAAAAGAAAAACTGTTTTGGCAATTCATCAATATTGGTTTACCAATTGTGTTGATCATTGTTTTTGCATTGGCAAATAATTTTTACAGAAAAAGAAAATACGCTTAATTTAAATTCGTTTCGACAAGCTCAACGACCGCGCACGTAGAATGGTCGTTGAGCTTGTCGAAACGCTTTCAAAACAATAACATTCATAAAGCCCTAAAATTTAATACCATGAATAAAAAAACATATTTATCCATTTTAGTTTTGTTGCTTGTAGCAATATCTTATTATTTAATTAATAAAAAACCTTGGGGAATTAACTACAAAGACATTGCTGATTTTGCCATAAACGATACTGCAATTATTGATAAAATATTTATTGCAGACAGAAATGGAAACACAGTAATTTTAGAAAAAAAAGGTTCACAAACTTGGACCATTAACAATAATAAAATAGCAGATTTTAGCAAGATAGAATTGCTTTTATCTACGGTTAAAAACCTGGCGGTATTAAGGCCAGTTCCTCAAAGTGAGCACAACTCGGCAGTTGGCGACTTAGCAACTATTGGAATAAAAGCACAGTTTTATTCAAAAGATGAAACAGTAAAAACACTTTATATTGGTTCAGCTACGCAAGAACAAAATGGAACTTATATGTTAATTGAAGGTTCTTCAAAACCATATGCGGTGCATATTCCAGGATTTTTCGGTTATTTAACTCCAAGGTTTATTAGCGATAGTTTAACTTGGCGAGATAGAACAGTTTTTAACTACCAACCAGAAGACATAAAAAGCATAGCGTTTAATTATGAAAATGCAGCAAATAGTTTTTTTATTGACAATAGTAATGTGCAAGCACCCTTAATTTTTGATGCAAATAAAAAAGTAAAAACCATAACAGACTTACAGTTTTTAAGGTTTTATATTGCAACGTTTAAGCAGTTAAATTTTGATGGATACGATGAAAATCAAAGTCAAAAATTGATTGACAGCCTGATGCAAAATAAAGCAATTTGCACCATCAATATTACCAATAATAATGGAGCCATTCAAAGCTTAAAACTTTATACTAAAGCCATTGACAAACACACCAAACAAGCCATTAACGAAGAAACTGGCGAGTATTTAAAATCTGATCCAGAACGCTATTGGGCTTTTTTAAATAATGATAAAAGTTTAATGCTTATTCAGCAATATAACTTTGGAAAAGTAATGATTACCATTGATGGGTTTAAATAAATAGATTTCATTTTGAATGAATTTTACTTTTAAAATTAGGATTTTATAAATGCTTGTTCTAAGCTTGTAATATAATTTACAACTTACATTATGAAAATATATCCCTTCTTAGCTTTAATCATAGCAGTTTCATCGTGCGATAAAACTGCAAGTAATAATACACCAAATCCAACACAGGTTAGTTGTAATAATCCGAGTAAAGCCGACTTGGAAAAGATTCAAATTTTCCCTACAACTAATCCATTAAATACTGATATTTCAAATGCTGCTGTTGATTCAAAATCGGCTGCAATAATTTCAGCCATTGGAAGTGTAAGTTTACATCCCGATTTTGGAAGTGGATTATGGCAAGGAGCGCCAATTGGAATTCCATTTTCAGTGGTTTGTGGTAATCAAGCAAAAGTGCCAATCACATTTAGAGCTAATTCTTACGATGGAAATTATGGAAATGAAAGCGATGCAGGTCCATATCCTGTTCCATTAACAGCGCCTATAGAAGGCAATGGTGTTGGCGACAGCCATGTAATAACCGTTGACTTAGAAAATGGAAAATTATACGAAATGTATAATGCCAGTCAAACTGGAAATGGTTGGGGAGCATCGTGCGGTGCAATTTTTGATTTAAACTCAAATGCTACAAGAACGGAAGGTTTTACATCGGCCGATGCTGCTGGTTTACCCATTTTACCCTGCTTACTCAGGTATGATGAAGTTGCATCTGGAACCATTGACCATTGCATACGATTTACTTTAAGTAAACCAAAAGTTTTTAACGGATATGTTAGTCCTGCTAGCCATAAAGTAAATGGAACTGGCATAAGTGGTTCATCGTTACCAATGGGTGCTAGACTTCGTTTAAAAGCTTCGTTTAATATAAGTACTTATGCGCCAAACATGCAAGTTATTTTAAAAGCAATGAAAACTTATGGAATCATTTTAGCCGATATTGGTTCCGATATGTTTATAAGCGGAGCGCCAGATTCACGTTGGCTTGACACTGAAGTTCAAAGTTTAAAAACCATCAAATCTACAGATTTTGAAGTAATACAATTGGGAACTATTAAATAAATTAATTGCTGTTTTATTGCTAAAATTTAAAAAAAAAACGAGCCTAGTTTAACTTTGCTCGTTTTTTTATTTTGAATAAAATGAATGATTATTCTATAATTAATTTTTTGGTCAATGTGCTTTCGTTGCTATTGATTTGAACAAAATACATTCCTTTTGGTAAATCAGTTAATGATAAATTTACTGAGTTCATTCCAGCAACTAATTGAGTATTTATTGATTTTACCAAAGCGCCTTTTATATCGAATAAATTTACATTTCCTTCTGATTTTTGATTGGCATTGAACACAATGGAAACATTTTCGTTAGCAGGATTTGGATACATTAAAAAATTATTGTTTTCAATAATTTCATTTGTACCTGTTCTGAATTTAACGCTTTCAAATGAATCAACTATTCCATTGCTCCAAGCAATATAAAAATTCAAAGCAAAATTAGGATTCGCTTTATTGAAAATAGAATCTGCTTTATTATACGCTGAATCTTTTCTAACGTATTTACCAGCTACTAAACTTGAATCAACATAATTTCTTAAATCTAATAAAAACCCTGAGGCAAACATTACACCTGCTAAACCACTTCTACCAACAAAATTTATGTTTGAAGACAATAAACCTTTACCCGTTACGGCATCGTTTACATTATAAGTAGCGCCTGCATTCCCTTTGGTAGGACTGTATTTATACAAAGCACCATAAGAAGTATTTTTAGCTACAAATAAAGCTTCTTGATCAGCTTGAATATTTAATTTTCCTACATTTACCCCACCATGGAAAAATATAACTTCGTTGGAAGGAGTTGGGAAGGTTGAAACTATTTTACCTGGTGTTATCATTTTTACACCAAACGCTGTTGAAATTCCCTCAGGATTTGTGCGATAAGAAGCGCCTGTAAATCCGTATGCTATAGCAACATTAAAGTTAGAATCTGGCAACATACTGATAGACCAAAGTGCATTTGAAGTATCTACTGCGTTTCCTTTAGTTAAGTTAATTCTTACTGGCACATATGCGTCAGTTCCATTAGCAATTCCAGTAGCATTTCTAAATCCTAAATCATTTACTATTTTTATTCCATTTGCATAAATATCAACATTACGAATTGTTGTATCAGGTGAGTTATGGATAAACTGTAATTTGTTTTGCAAACGAGTTAATTCTATTACAGTTCCATTACTCAAAGCCAACATCACTTTAAAAGTAGCAGCATTAGTAGGATTGCCAGCGGCACGGTAAAAACCTGAAGTAAAAACTACACCAGATTGATTCAAGTATGCAGTAGCATTTAATGAATATGCTCCATTATATTCCGATTTTGAACCATTGCTAATATTAAAAATATAACCAGTATTATCCGTTCTTAAAGCAGAAAAATCACCATATTTTAAATTAGAAATTACACTCGTTTGTGAAGGAACTTTATTAAACGATAATTGAGGTGCATCGGTATTACCATTGGCTACCAAATATTGGAAACTACCAGCTAATAGTGAACTTTCGGGCATGCTGTCATATCCATTTATATTCAACAAACGGTTAACCCCATCAGGATTAGCGGCATATGTTGAAGAATCTTTTAAACCCATTGCCATGGCTAAATATGATTTGCCAGTTGCTAAGTTAATTGAAGGAATAAAATATAATGTATCATTTTGGTTAGCAGTTGAAACTCTTACTTGGGTATTACCTGCATTTACTGTTAAAAATGGAGTTGCCTCTCTGAAATTTAGTGCTGAAATTACTTTGTTATTGTTAAAATAAACATCAAAACTTTGCAAAGCTACATCGGCTGCATTATGAATAAACTGTAAGCGAGTTGCTTCTTGTAATTCTACCACAATTCCGTTGGTATCAACAGCAAACACACCAAAGCTATTTCCATTTTGATTAGCTGTTGGATTTACAAAACCAGAAGCAAAAACAGAAAGCATTTTTTGATTAAATGAAGTCAAATTTACGCTGTAAGCTTTTAAAGCAGCACTTGAACCTGCAACGCGCATTTCTAAATAAGTAGGAACGTTGTTAAAAAATAAATTTGAAGCATTAACTTGTGCAAAACGTAAATTTGAAGGCAAGGTTCCCGTTGAAATTGCTGGTTTAGAAACCACATCAACTCCAGGAGCGTCAGTTATACCATGAAATATATTTATTTGTACTTTTCCATTACCCGCTGCAAAAGCTGTAATGTTTTTAGTTATTAAAGTAATTCCAGTATTTAAACTATTGGGATTAGCACTAAAATTAGCTGTATTATTTAAACCAGTAATCATAATTACTGAATTTGAATTAGCTGCTAAAGTTAATGTCAAACGCTTTAAAACTAAATCACTGCTATCAATACTGTTTCTATCGTTAATATTAAATTTTACTGAACCTGAAGTAACAGATAACAATGAAGTTGCTTGTCTGAAAGCTATATTGTCATATTTGAACCCGTTTACATATACATCTACAGTATCCATTGATGGATCGGCAGCATTATGAATTAACTGAAAACGCGCTGATTGAGCATTTGCAGTAAAAAAAACTGCACTAGCTAATAATGCAAATAATGATTTTTTTAAAATGATAAAGTGTTTCATTTAATTTATTTTAGTGTGTTAAATTGAATAATTACTTATTTGAATTACAAATAAGGTTATGTAATGGCAAATATAATCTTTGCAACAATAAATCAAATAGTAATATAAAATTACAAAGAGGTTGCTTGAAATTTTATAATTATTTTAGAATTTGGCATTGCATAATTTCCAATACATTTTTGAAAATTGACATAAAAAAAGTCTTAGTTTAAAAACTAAGACTTTTGTATTTAATATGACTTATTTTAATTAATTATTTTAAAATTTCTCTAGAAATTACAATTTTCTGAACCTCACTTGTTCCTTCATAAATTTGAGTAATTTTAGCATCACGCATTAAACGTTCTACATGGTATTCTTTTACAAAACCGTATCCACCATGTATTTGAACTGCTTCAATGGTTGTATCCATTGCTACTTGCGAAGCATATAATTTGGCCATTGAACTAGCCAAGGCATAATCGCCATGTGAATCTTTTAAGTATGCTGCTTTTAAACAAAGTAAACGAGCTGCTTCAATATTGGTAGCCATATCGGCTAATTTAAATTGAATAGCTTGATGGTTCATAATTTCAGTACCAAATGCTTTGCGTTGTTTTGAATATGCCAAGGCTAATTCGTATGCGCCACTTGCTATTCCTAATGCTTGCGAAGCAATACCAATTCGGCCGCCAGCAAGTGTTTTCATAGCAAATTTAAAACCAAAACCATCTTCACCAATGCGGTTTTCCTTTGGAACTTTTACATCGGTAAACATAATAGAATGAGTATCGCTACCTCTAATTCCTAACTTGTTTTCTTTGTTTCCTACTACAATTCCAGGACTATCTTTTTCAACTATAAATGCATTGATACCTTTGTGTTTTTTCTCTACATCGGTTTGCGCAATAACAATGTAATATTTTGCTGTACTTCCATTGGTAATCCAATTTTTGGTACCGTTTAATAAATAATAATCACCTTTATCTTCGGCAGTTGTTCTTTGGCTTGTTGCATCGCTTCCAGCTTCTGGTTCCGATAATAAGAAAGCTCCCCAACATTTGCCACTTGCCATAGGCACTAAATATTTTTGTTTTTGTTCTTCGTTAGCAAAAGTTTCCAAACCCCAACAAACTAATGAATTGTTTACGGAAACTACTACAGAAGCTGAGGCATCAATTTTGGAGAACTCTTCCATTGCCAAAACATAACTTACAGAATCCATTCCACTTCCGCCATATTTTGGGTCAACCATCATTCCTAAAAAACCAAGTTCCCCTAGTTTTAACATTTGTTCCATTGGAAATTTTTGATGTTCATCACGCTCAATTACGCCTGGTAATAATTCGGTTTGAGCAAAATCACGAGCGGCCTGTTGTACGTTTAAGTGTTCTTCTGTAAATTGGAAATTCATATCTGTGAAATAGTTTTTTGCGAATATATATTTTTATAAGTTAGTTTAATAAACACCAATAAAAATCAATTGTTTTGAAAAATAAAAAAGAACCGTTACGAATGTTAATGGGTTTAATCTATTCCGCATTTTTGTCATTCCGCACTTCGCATTTTAAATGCTTTTATTCCAAATCTGTATTCAATTTGTACCTACAAATTCTGTTATTGCCTTTATCTGCAACATAAATCATTTTGCGGTTATAGCAAATACCCATTGGATCTAAAAAATTAAATGGTCCATCAAGTGGTTTTCCATCTATTGCTTTTCCTCCAAATGATACATTTATTTGCTTTTTTATAGTGGAATTTGCTGGAGGATTTACACCCTCAAAACCCTGATTGGTAAATACGTAAACTGAGTCTGTTTCGCTATCAACCACAAAATAGTAATTGGTGGCATCAGGCGCTATAAAACAATCCTCAGGTTTTTTAAATTTAAAAGGTTCGTACATAAAGCTGCTGGCTTTGCCAATATCAAAATTTAACAAACTAGCAGTTTCTGAATATTGAGGACCTAAATCTGGATCATCAATAACTGTTATCATTAAAGTTTTATACTCTAAATTATTAGTTTGATTATTTGAAGTAATCATAAAATTTTTTGAAGTACTCATTCCCTGCAAACGTTGTGGAGGTGCCGAAAAAGTAGCAATACTTGAAATATCAATTGCAGTTTTTAATCCGGATTCAGTTGGATTTAATCCAACTCCATATCCAATATTTAATCCATCTTGGTTAAAAACCAACACAGCATTATCAGGTCTAACAAAAGTATTTGCTTGGTTTCTTGGACCTTTGCGAGTAACATATAAAGTATTGTCTGACAAACATGCCAAACCAGTATACGTTACTTCTACATCTGCAGCACCTCTAAACTGTGTACTTTGGCGTGAAGCATCGCAAAATGGATGAATTAAAGTATCAATAAATGTGTAGTTTCCTTGACCTGTTCCTTCTAAATGATACACGCAAGTTACAGTTTCATTAACTGTTGCATCAAAAACTTTTCCAATTACATAAGTATGCAAACGCCTGTCTTGTGTAACTTCAGTAGCTCCCGGAATAGCAATAGTGTATGCCAAAGTTCCTTTTTGATCTAAAATATTTAAACCTTTATCGTCCACTACATAAATCATTTCATCGAAACCAACGAACACGTCTACTGGATTTTGAAAACCTTTAAAAAACGGGAAAATAGGTACATAACTTACTGCTTTTGGAACTAAATTTGGATCTATTTGTCCTTGCTTTAACACATCATCAACAGTATCATTTTGCTTACTTCCAAATATGGAACAAGAAGAAATGAAACCCATTATTGATATAAATAAAACGATTATTTTTATATTTTTAAAATTCATATTGTTCTTTTATTTAATAGTAAATAATAAACCTATTCTGTGAATATTTCCTATTCGTGATTTGCTTATTAGGCCATAATCTACACCAAAATTCCCAAAGCTGCGAGGCAATTTTACCCCAAAACCAACTGTAGGAAAATTATTGTCTTCATCTAATCCAAACTCCCAGCCAGTGCGGGCAAATAATATTTTCTTCCAACTATATTCTAAAGCCGCAGCTAAAGTTTCATTATTATCAGTTGGGTGATTTAATTGTGCAGCAATAGTTAAAATATTTGTTCCATCGCATATGGGATCAATGGCAAAACCTAATCTAAAAATTGCTGGAGCAGAAACAGGAGTAAAGTCGCTTTTAGCACTTTCATTGTTCATTTTTAAAATGGTAACATCGCCTGTTGGCGCCACATTTAAGCCAAAATTAGTAAATGTAACTCCAAATCTTGCGTTTTTTATTCCAATATTATAAGTCAGTCCTAAATCAAATAACACATTATTTAATGATACATTTGCTATAACTTCTTGTGCAAATTTAGCTTGTAATCCAAAACTAAAATTATTAGTTAATATTTTTGCAAAAGATACACCTATTGAAGTGCTGCCCATTAATACATTTCGGCCAGTACCGTTTGGCTCAAATTCGGTTGTTTCTTTGTTATCGCCAAAGCCCAAACTCATTACATTAATACCAACATAACTTAATTTGCCGGCTTTAAAAGCCACTGCTCCATAGTTTACTTGGCTATTTCCAAACCATCGAGTATTTGAAAATTGGGCAGTTACTTTTCCTGTATCAATGCTGGTAATTCCCGCAGGATTCCAATACATGGCAGAAGCATCGTTTACCAATCCAACCACAGCACCACTCATAGCTGCTGAACGTGCATCGGGCGCAATTTTTAAAAACTGCATGCCACTTCCACCAGTACGACTATTGCCAAAAGTAGGCAATATTTGCGCTTGCACAATGGAAATAGCAAAAAGAAATAGGTATAAAAGTGTTATTTTTAACTTCATCATTTTTATAAAAGCCTTGCAAAATAAACAATATTTTATAAACTGTAAGTTATTTGTTTGTGAACTGGTTTATGGACCATAGTCGATGGACGATAGACCATAGATGATGGACGTCAGTTGATAGATAAAAATTGGGGTTTTAGTGACAAATAAGTGTAAATCAAAACATCAAATTCAACCATAAATTGAATAATTAAATAATATTTCAAAACAAAAAAAGGTCAGCTTTCGCCAAACCTTTTTATAAATAATTATGAGAATTTGCCTAACGCTATCAACTATCAACTAATAGCTACTACCCTAGTTATTTCAGGAATGGCATTTTTAATACCGTTTTCAATTCCCGCTTTCATGGTGATATGGCTAATATTACAACTGCTACAATTTCCTGTTAAACGTAATTGAACTTCCATTTCGTCAGTTATATCAACCAATTCTACATCACCACCATCGGCTTGTAAAAATGGACGCATGCTGTTTAAAGCTATTTCCACTTTTTCTCTCATCAATTCATTCATCTTTTAGTTTCTGCTTTTTTTTTCAAATATAAACTTTTTGAAATTATTCAGCGCTAACAGTTTTTTCTGTTGAATTTATAATTGAAACTAACTGAGCCACATTCTGAGCTATTTTTTCAAATGCTTTAAATGCTGGTTTATTTTGATCCAATGCAGCTGGAATTCCGGCATCGCCTCCTTCACGAATACTCATATAAATAGGTACTTGACCTAATAAACTTACGTTTAATTCACTTGCCATATTTCTTCCACCATCTTTACCAAAAATATAATATTTGTTATCGGGTAATTCCTCAGGAGTAAAATAGGCCATGTTTTCTACCAAACCTAAAATTGGAACTTTAACAGGTGTCATACTAAACATAGTTGCAGCTTTATAAGCATCGGCAAGCGCAATGGCTTGTGGAGTTGTAACCATTACCACACCCGTTAACGGAACAATTTGCAACATGGTTAAATGTATATCACCTGTTCCAGGAGGTAAATCCAAAATCAAATAATCTAATTCACCCCAATCGCAATCGCTTACAAACTGGCGCAACGCTGAAGAAACCATTGGACCGCGCCAAACTACAGCTTGCTCTGGTTTAATTAAAAAACCTATTGATAATAATTTGATTCCAAATTTTTCAATTGGAACCATTAATTGTTTTCCATCTACATCGCGCATTAACGGTTGCGTGTCCATTTCGCCAAACATCATTGGAATGCTTGGACCATAAATATCGGCATCTAACAAACCAACTTTTGCACCTGTGGCTGCTAGCGCAATGGCTAAATTACTTGAAACAGAACTTTTTCCAACTCCACCTTTTCCACTAGCTACTGCAATAATATTTTTAACACCAGGAAGTGTTAATTTATCAGCACGATTAGATGAAACATTTGCAGTCATGGTAACTTTAACAACTGCTTGGTCATTCACCAATTGATGAATGGCATCCACACAATCTTTCTCAATTTTTTCTTTTAAAGGACAAGCAGGTGTGGTTAAAACCACAATGAAACTAATCGTTAACCCATCAATTACAATATCTTGAATCATATTCAATGTAACCAAATCCTTGTGCAAATCTGGCTCTTGAACAGTGCTTAAAGCTCTTATAACATCTTCTTTATTTATCATTTTTCTAAACTTATTTAGTGCAAATAAATGCTTTTTATTGGCTAATTTTTTTGTGATTTTTACAGTAAATTATTATGACTTGGTTATAAAAATTATTTAATAGTTTATTTATTACAGTTGTTGTATATTTTTTTTTAAAAATTATCTATAAAATGACGTTGGGTCATTCCGTAGGAATCTCCTTTGAGTGGCAACCATGTTCTATAATGGCAAGTAATCATCTAAAGCCAAGGAGATGCTTACAGCATGACTGATTCTGTTTTTTATATCTATTTTTTAGTTAATGATTTTATGAAAAACGTCCATCGTAGAAAAGAAGAAATTGGATTTTTCTTGCAGACACTTTCTACAAAAATTCAAAACCTATATCCGTTCTAAAATACTTCCCTTCAAAACTAATATTTTCAGCTGTTTTCATTGATTTTGAAACCGCTTCACTTAATGAATTCCCTAAAGATGTAACAGCTAAAACTCTTCCTCCATTGGTAACTATTTCGTTATTATTACTCATTGCTGTACCAGCATGAAACAACATGGAATTATTTGAAGCTTCCAAGTTTGTCATGTGTATTCCTTTTTCATAATCACCAGGATAACCAGCTGAAACCAACATAACTGTAGCTGCATTTTGTGTGCTAATTTTCAAATCGGTTTCATGTAATTTTCCTTTGGCAGTAGCCAACATTAATTCCACAAAATCTGATTCAATTAAAGGCAAAACAGTTTCAGTCTCAGGATCGCCCATTCGGCAGTTGTATTCAATAACCACAGGCTCCTCGCCTACTTTTATTAAACCAATAAAAATAAAACCTACATATTTTATGTTTTCGTTTTTAAGTCCGCTTATGGTTGGTTCAATAATATTGGTTATTACCTTTTGCATAAACTCATGGTTGGCAAAAGGAACTGGAGAAATAGCGCCCATTCCACCCGTGTTTAAACCAGTTTCGCCCACTCCTATTCGTTTATAATCTTTTGCTGTTGGCAATATTTTATACGAATTTCCGTCACTTAATACAAAAACCGACAATTCGATTCCAGTCAAGAATTCTTCAATCACCACTTTGCTACTTGCCTCACCAAACTTTTTATCGCTAATCATTTGTTGCAATTCACTAGTGGCTTCTTCCAAAGTTTGACATATTAAAACTCCTTTACCGGCTGCCAATCCATCGGCTTTTAGCACAATTGGCATTTTTTGCGGTTTTAAATATGCTATGCCTTCGTTTAAATTATCGCTGGTAAAAGTTTGGTAAGCAGCTGTTGGAATATTATTTTTATACATAAAAGCTTTGCTCCAATCTTTGCTCGCTTCCATGGTTGCTCCCATTTTATCGGGACCAACAAATAATATGTTTTTTAAGTTTTCATTGACTTCAAAATAATCGCGCATGCCCAACACCAAAGGTTCTTCAGGACCAACGATTAATAATTCAACATGATTTTCGATGCAAAACTGACCAGCTGCTTCAAAATCATTTGGATTCATTTTTACGTTTTTTCCAAATTCAGCAGTTCCAGCGTTGCCAGGGGCAATAAAAAGTTGGGTACACAAAGGGCTTTGCGACAGCTTATAAGCAAAAGCATGCTCACGTCCGCCAGCTCCAATCAATAAAATATTCATGAGGCAAATATATCATTTCAAAAATGTTTTTTTTAAAACACTTTTGAAATGATGAATATTAGGAGGGATAGATTATCTGTTTTTAATTAACAATGGTTATTGTCCTCACTAAGAGACTCAACAACATCAGAATTTGTTTTACCTATTATTATAATCAGCAGGATTTTTGTAAGCGTAAACAACGGCAAGAATAATTATTTGTTGTTTAGCATCATCAATCAGATAATGAATATGATAAGGAAATTGTTTTAGTAACAGAGTCCTTACAACTTTATATTTTATTTGAAAACCAACTGGAGTTTTTGCAATATGTTCTTTGGCTTATCGAACACTAAATAAAAACTGTTTGGCAAGTTCAGGATTAATTTTTTTGTAATAATCTGTAGCATTAATAATATCAAGCCTTACAGCAGGCCTGTTTACGAAAGTATAGCTCACAAACTTTTTTCAATATCATCAATGGTTTTATCAAAATCAGCTAAATCCTTTGAGTTTTTGTAATAATCGTTCAAGCGTTCATCAATAATTTGTTTTTGCCAAGGAGAAAATTCTACCACATTTTCCGCTTCTTCCTTTTGTAATTCGGTGTACTTTGTTTTTAAATATTGCCATTCCTCAATAGGAATAAATACACCTGTAGTATTACCTCTGTTATCGTGAATAAATTGTAGTGTCATAGTTTTAAATATATTTATTTGAGCAAATCTTTTAAATTTCTACTATTCAAAATTTTTGAAATTGCTGATATCTTTCAAAGCAAATATACAATCCTTACTTGATAAAATATAATTGTTTCAAGAAAGTGTAAATTCAAAAAAACGAAACTATATAACTATCTAAATTCACTTAATTTTTTACCTACTCACCATATCAAAAGCTTCATCAGGAATATCATTGATGTTTAACACCAAAAATCCATCTAAAGAATTATTGAATT
Organism: Bacteroidota bacterium; assembly: GCA_947453415.1. Classification (GTDB taxonomy): domain Bacteria; phylum Bacteroidota; class Bacteroidia; order UKL13-3; family UKL13-3; genus JAAFJM01. The sequence goes on from CANGGG010000024.1 coordinate 22,599, forward strand.
TTGGATCTACATTGAATGCAATAATTTTTCCTTTTAGCTTCAAATATTTTTTTACCAATACCGGAATTTTTGAATGATTGGTTTCTATTTCACCAATAAAATTATCCAATGTTTTTATATCGTCTCTGTGTTTTTCGAGCAATAATTTTTTGTCCTCGCCAGTGTATTGATACTTGAATTTTTTGCGTGGTTTTACCATTTTCGACATTGCCTTATCGTAATGATTATGTCGGATATAAGCCACCAATAAATCCTTTGATAAGTTAGAAAACTCACCACTAATACTTACGGGACCAATCATGTAATTAAACCGTCCTTTGTGTTGATTCAAAAACTCATTGATGCCTTTCCAAAGCAGCATTAAGCTTAATGGTTTACGTTGATATTCCAATGTTACAAACGATCTTCCCAATTCTATACTATCTTTTAATATGGGAGCAAACTCTTTTTTAAGCTTAAATAATTGGTTTAAATAAAAACCTTTTTTACCAAATTGTTTATACAATTCATCGCCTAAACCAATGCGATACGCACCCACAATTTTTTGAGCTTTTGCATCCCAAATGAACAAATGTTTGTAGTACAAATCAAATTCATCAGTATCAAAACTTCGATTTGTTCCCTCTCCAACGGCCCTAAAAGTTATTTCGCGCAAGCGAGTAATTTCCTTTAAAACATTGGGAATATTGAATGCATTACTTATGTAAACTTCAAAATTTTCGTGCTTATAAACCTGGTCGTTTTGAATATTATCAATGTCGTTTTGAATGGCAATATTTAAGGTCTCGGCTATAATTGGTTTAGGTTTAATCAGCTTGCTTAAGTTTATTTTGAAAAACTTTTTTACTTCAATTCCAGAACCTAAAGCATAAGTTTTAGCCCTCACAAAACGCAATAATTCATCACTGTTTTCAAACTCGCTGAGTACTTTTGGTAAAATTGGTTTTCCAATTCTAACAATTACTTTTTGCTTTTTGTTAAATAATTCAGAAGGTAATTTTACGGTTCTTAAATTTGGACTGATTAACCCCATTAAATTAAATGCTAAACTATTATGTCCGCTAAAATAAATTGGCAAAACTTTCACATTGGCTTTTTGAATAATTTTACCAATGGTTGGATCCCACTTTTTATCAGTAATTTTCAATGTATTTAATTGCAAAGCAGAAACTTCTCCCGCGGGAAAAATTCCAATTGGATGTTCCTTTATATGACCCAAAACTTCTTTTAAACCTTGCATATTCATGCTGCTTTTTTTAGCATTGTCAAAAGGATTTACAGCAATAATATGATCTTTTAAAGGAGGAATTTGTTGCAATAAATAATTAGCCAAAAACTTGGTATCTGGTCTTATTTTATTTATAATAGACAAACTTATTAATCCATCAATTCCGCCATAAGGATGATTAGAAATGGCTATAAAAGGTTCCGTTCTTGGAATATTTTTCAAATCTTCAGCATCTATTTCGTATTCAATGCCTAATTCCTCCAACATTTTATCGGTAAATTCAAAACCTTGAAGCTCAGAAAAAGGACTGTAAGCTTCATTTAATTTGTCAAGCTTTAGCAGTTTCATAATTGCAGGAGCTAACACACTAACATGCAATTTTTGTAACTTTAAGGCTTTGGCCACATCTTTTTCGTTGATTAAATTGCTCATTTTGTTTTTATTTTAAAACATCAAAAATAGACAATTAAATATGGGCATATATAAAGTTATTGTTAAATGTAAATTTTAAAACTATTTGTGAAAATAATTTTTGTTTGTTTTAATGCTACAAAACGAATTACAATGATTATTAGTTATTTAATATTTAGTAAAAGTGAATTGTGGAAATAAAAACGCAATAGTTGAAAAATTGTATAGATAATTTGCATTCATAAGTTCATTTTCGCATTTCTTGATTTTTGAAACTCCATATCAATTCATCGCCATTGAAGGCAATATAGGTGCAGGTAAAAGCACTTTAGTAAACATGCTTTCTGATGTTTTAAAAGCAAAAAAAATCATGGAAGAATTTGAAGACAATTCCTTTCTTCCAAAATTTTACGAAAACAGAAGCAGGTATGCTTTCCCATTAGAAATGAGTTTTTTGGCCGCTCGATTTAACCAATTAAAAAAACAATTGGTGGAAGATAAATTGTTTGGCGAGCCAATTATTAGCGATTATATTTTTGCAAAATGTTTGTTATTTTCTCAAAACACTTTAGACGATGACGAATATAAATTATACCGTCAAATGTTTGAAATTATAAATTTCCAAATTCCTCAACCCGATTTATTAGTGTATTTACATGCACCCATTGAAAAATTACAATGGAATATTTCGAACAGGGGTAGGGTTTATGAAAAAAAAATAGAAGATAATTACCTTCAAAGTTTACAAGAAACTTATTTTAAATACATGAATAGTCAAACAAATACAAGAGTTTTGGTGGTTAATTGTGCGGGATTAGATTTTGTAAATAATACCAATGATTTTGATTTTTTATTGCAGGCCATTTGCAAAGACTTTCCGATAGGAATGAATTACTTATAAAAAAGTTGGCATTTCGGTTTCTATTAAAATAGGCTCCTTTTTTACCGGATGAACAAAACTTAAACTGAACGAATGCAAGCAAATACTTCCATTTCTAATTGGTGTTTGAGCGCCATATTTTACATCGCCAACTATGCTGCAACCAATGTATGCTAACTGCGCCCTAATTTGATGTTTCCGGCCCGTTAATAATTTTATTTTTAGCCAACTGTATCGTCCTTCTTTTTTCAAAACAGTATATTCCAATTGTGCTTTAATGGCTTTAGTTACTTCTTCATCAAATGCTTTGGTCATGTTTTTGGTTTCATCTCTTCGCAACCAATGTGTGAGCAATCCGGTGGCACTTGGCGGACAATTATGAACTTTAGCTATATAATGTTTTTCTACTTCACGCTTTTGAAAAATTTCATTCATGCGCACCAAAGCTTTGCTGCTTTTAGCAAATAAAACAAGGCCACTTACTGGCATGTCGATTCTATGTATAACACCTAAAAAAACATCACCAGGTTTTTGCTCATTTACTTTGATGTATTGCTTCACCTCTTCCTCCAAACTTTTGGGTTTGTGAGGCTCTGGCTGCACGGTTTGCCCGCTTTGTTTTAATGCAGCTATTAAGTGATTGTCTTCGTATAGGATTTGAACCATTTGGCGATTGAAAGATTTAGGGATTTTTGATTGAAAGATTGAAAGATTGAAAGATTAAAAGATTGAAAGATTATAAAAATTAAAAGATAACAAAGTTGGAATTGCTTTTTTTGTTATTGACCATATACAAGTTGCCACATTCGACTCCGCTCAGGATGACAACGTGAGCCATTTAGTAATTTACTTCGCACTTTTTTCACTTCGAACTTCGCACTTTTTTAGTATTGTTCTTTTTCGTTCGGAAAATCTACTGATTTTACATCGGATACATATTGTTCCACTGCACCTTTTATTTCGTCAAATAAATTTAAATACCTGCGTAAAAATTTAGGTGAAAAATCTTTGTTGATGCCTAACAAATCGTGGCTTACCAATACTTGTCCGTCAACATCTGAACCCGCACCAATGCCTATCACCGGAATTTTTACTAACTCAGTAACTTGCTTGGCTAACTTTGAAGGAATTTTTTCTAATACTATTGCAAAGCAACCTGCTTCTTCTAATAATTTGGCATCGTGTAATAATTTTTGAGCTTCTAAATCTTCTTTTGCTCTTACTTCATAAGTGCCAAATTTATAAATGCTTTGAGGTGTTAAACCCAAATGGCCCATTACAGGAATTCCAGCTGTTAAAATTCTTTTGATAGATTCCACCACTTCTTCGCCACCTTCTAATTTAACAGCGTGAGCTTCGGCTTCTTTCATAATTCTAATGGAAGAATTCAATGCCTCTTTTGAATTACCTTGATAACTTCCAAATGGTAAATCAACCACAACTAAACAACGATTTACAGCTTTTATTACTGAAGCCGCATGGCTAATCATTTGATCTAAAGTAATTGGAAGCGTAGTTTCATGACCGTGCATCACATTGCTAGCGCTATCGCCAACAAGCAATACATCAATTTTTGCCTCATCAAAAATTTTTGCCATGCTGAAATCGTAAGCAGTAAGCATGCTTATTTTTTCACCACGCATTTTCATTTCTTGTATGCTATGTGTGGTAATTTTTTTATACTCTTTATGAACGCTCATGGTCTTTTTATTTTTTTTCAAATGTAGAAATAAAACCTTTAATCAAAATAATTTGTCATATAATTAAATCAATTAAATTTCAAAAGCTATATTGCCACCCCAAAATGAAGAAAAATATCATCATATTCCTAGTATTGCTAAGCGTAATGGCTTGCGATAATTCGTTAGAAATAAATGCACCTTACCGAGAAATACCGGTAGTTTATGGCTTTATAGATAAAAATGAAACTATTCAATATTTAAGAATTCAAAAAGTTTTTCAAAATTCCATTGAAATTAAAGCAAGTGAAGCCGCTAAAATTACCGACTCACTTTACCTGAATAATTTATTAGTTCAATTAATTGTAAATAAAGACACCATCAATTGTATTAGAACAAATAATATTGCTAAAAATGCTGGCTTATTTGCCAATGATTCAAACTATATTTACCAAACTAATCCTTATAACTGGTTTGGAGTTGGATTGGCAAAAGTTAATTTATTAATCAGAGACACTGTTACTGGAAATATTTTTACTTCTAGTTGTAATTTAATAGGTGACCAAATCATTGAACAAAGAAATATTACTATTTCAGAAAACACAAATAACCTTTTTACATTTAGGTATTTTGTAAATAAATCGGCATATATAATAGATGCAGCAGTTAGGCTAAAATACATTGAAGCGCTTAAAAGCAATCCAACTTTTTTTGTAGAAAAGTATCACGATTATTATGTTCAATCGGGAAAAGAAACAGCTAATTACAATGCAAATGACCCCGTTTCAGAACGAATTAAATCAGTAGATTTATTAAATAATTGGAGACAATTTTTTGCAACGCAACCAACAACTGTAATCAGAAAATATATTGGCGTGGAATATGTTACTTGGGGTGCAGGCCCTGATTTTTTAGACATTCAAGAAGTAAATAAACCTAATATTTCATTTGTTCAAAAACATACAGATTTTACGAATATAAAAGGTGGTTTGGGTATTTTTACATCAAGAACATTTAATAGACAACCACTCATTTCATTAGATTCAAATTCTATTGTATTAATTAATACATTGCCTCAATTTCAGAGATAATAATTGTTTCAAAAATCAAAAATTCTGTCATAATAGCTGCCAAAAGGCAGCTATTTTTTTGTTATTTTAAAAAAAATAAGCCATTTTTTTTGTGTTCTTGTTAAAAATTGCCTTGGCATTATGATTGACAATATTCTTAAAAATTACAAAGATTATGAGTAAAATAATAGGCATAGATTTAGGAACAACAAACTCGTGCGTTGCAGTAATGGAAGGCAACGAACCAGTGGTTATTGCTAACAGCGAAGGACGTAGAACAACTCCATCGATTGTAGCATTTATTAAAGATGGTGAACGTAAAATTGGAGACCCTGCAAAACGTCAGGCAGTAACAAATCCAAAAAACACCATTTCATCCATCAAACGTTTTATGGGTAACACCTACGACCAAGTTTCAAAAGAAATTAGTCGCATGTCGTACACTGTAAAAAAAGGTGATAACAACACACCTCGTGTAGAAATTGATGGTAGATTATATACACCTCAAGAACTTTCAGCAATGATTTTGCAAAAAATGAAAAAAACTGCTGAAGATTATTTAGGGTATGAAGTAAAAGAAGCAGTTATTACCGTTCCTGCATATTTTAACGATGCACAACGCCAAGCAACTAAAGAAGCTGGAGAAATAGCTGGTTTAACTGTAAAACGTATCATTAACGAACCAACTGCTGCTGCTTTGGCTTACGGTTTAGACAAAACTTCAAAGAAAGATGTAAAAGTAGTAGTTTTCGATTGTGGTGGTGGAACGCATGACGTTTCGGTTTTAGAAATGTATGATGTGGATGGAACTGGAACTTTTGAAGTTAAAAGTACTGATGGCGATACGCACTTAGGTGGTGACGATTTTGATCACGTATTAATTGATTATTTAGCTGATGAATTTAAAAACGATGAAGGCATAGATTTACGCAAAGATCCAATGGCTTTACAACGTTTGAAAGAAGCTGCTGAAAAAGCAAAAATTGAACTTTCAAGTTCAACTCAAACTGAAGTAAATTTACCTTATATTATTCCTGTAGACGGAATTCCTAAGCATTTAGTAAAAACAATTACCCGTGCTAAATTTGAACAATTAGCTGATAGTTTGATCAAACGTACCATTGAGCCTTGTAAAACTGCTTTGAAAAATGCAGGTTATAGCATCAGTGATATCGATGAAATTATATTAGTAGGTGGTTCCACTCGTATTCCTGCCATTCAAGAAGCAGTAGAAAAATTCTTTGGAAAAGCTGCATCTAAAGGAGTAAATCCTGATGAAGTAGTGGCCATTGGTGCTGCCATTCAAGGTGGAGTTTTAACAGGAGAAGTAAAAGATGTATTGTTATTAGATGTAACTCCTTTAAGTTTAGGAATTGAAACTATGGGTGGTGTGTTTACTAAATTAATAGATGCAAACACCACTATTCCAACTAAAAAATCGGAATCATTTAGTACTGCTAGCGATAACCAACCAAGTGTAGAAATACATGTATTACAAGGCGAACGCCCGATGGCAGCTCAAAACAGAAGTTTAGGTCGTTTCCATTTAGACGGTATTCCTCCTGCACCTCGTGGAGTTCCTCAGGTAGAAGTTATATTTGACATTGATGCCAATGGAATATTGCACGTAAGTGCAAAAGATAAAGGCACAGGAAAAGAACAAAAAATTAGAATTGAAGCATCATCGGGATTAAGTGATGACGATATTAAACGCATGAGAGCTGAAGCTGAGGCAAATGCTGACGCAGATAAACTAGCAAAAGAAGAAGCAGAAAAAATTAACATGGCTGATAGCTTAATATTCCAAACTGAAAAACAGATCAAAGAATATGGCGAAAAAATTCCTGTTGAGAAAAAAGAAGCAATCGAAAAAGGTTTAGAAGAATTGAAAGCTGCTCACACAGCAAAAGATTTACCTAGAATAGATGCTGCTTTAGAAGCATTAAATACGGCTTGGGCTGCTGCTAGCGAAGATATGTATAAGGCTACTCAAAACGAGCAACCAACAGAAGGCGAACCAAATGCTGGTGCTGGTGCAACTGATAGCAATACAGAAGATGCCACTTTTGAAGAAGTAAAATAATCAATAGTTTTATTAAGTATAAAAAACCAAGAGTTTAATTACTCTTGGTTTTTTTTGTTTAAATAACTTTCTTACATAGCAAAAGCCAATCGTAAACTTATCTTTGTTGTTTAACAAAACATCCATGTCATTTAATTCCCTCGGTTTATCTCGCGATTTATTATATGCTTTAGAAAAGCAATTTTATACCCAACCATACCCTATTCAAGCGCAAGCAATTCCTGAAATTTTAAAAGGGAATGATATTCTTGGAATAGCTCAAACAGGATCAGGAAAAACAGCCAGTTTTGTGGTACCAATTTTACAAATATTGCAAAGCAAACCAATACCTAAAAATAGACATATTAATACGCTGGTGCTTGTTCCAACAAGAGAATTAGCCATTCAAGTTGAAAAAGTTTTTAAAGCATTTAGCAGTTTAATGGAACAAAAAATTAAATCGTTAGCGGTTTATGGTGGCGTGTCTATTAACCCTCAAATGATACAATTACAAGGTGTAGAAATATTAGTGGCCACACCAGGCAGATTATTAGAATTAGTAGCTAACAATTCAGTTTTTTTAACTGATGTTTCAGTTTTAGTTTTAGATGAAGCAGATAAAATGTTAAATTTAGGTTTTAAAGAAGAAATGGGAAATATTTTAAAATTACTTCCTAAAAAGCGCCAAAACCTTTTATTTTCTGCCACCTTAGGAAGTGATATTACTTCATTTACCGATGTACTTTTAAATAACCCTGTAAAAATTGTAATAGAACAAGATACCCAAAACTTAGATTTAATTACTCAATTAGCTTATTCAGTAGAAGAAAATAGAAAAGGTCCATTATTGCGATATTTAATAAACAAGCACGAAATGAAACAAGTATTGGTTTTTACGTCATCAGTATTTAGGTCAGATGCGGTGGTTAATAAACTAATTGATAATGGTTACACTGCAACTGCTATGCACAGTAAAAAAAGCCAAGGTGGACGGGAAGATGCATTGCGTAAATTCAAAAATGGTGAAGTACAAATATTAGTAGCCACCGATTTAATGAGCCGTGGTATTGATATTCCGTTTTTACCATTTGTAGTAAACTATGAATTACCCCGATCACCAAAGGATTATATTCATAGGATAGGAAGAACTGGAAGAGCTGAAAACGCGGGAACTGCTATTAGTTTAGTGAATGAAGTAGAAAATCATCATTTTGGAGTAATACAAAAAAAGATGAAGAAACAAGTAGCATTGATTCCTTCAGATGAAATTGACCTGAAAGGTTATTAAACAAAAAAAACGGCAAGTAAAATATATTACTTGCCGTTTTATTATATTATTATTGTATAAAAACTAAGAACTTAAAGCCGCTGCACCACCAACAATTTCTGAAATTTCAGTGGTAATGGCTGCTTGACGAACTCGGTTATATTCTACTTTTAATGATTTTAATAATTCACCAGCATTATCAGTAGCTTTGTCCATTGCTATCATCCTTGCACCATGTTCTGAAGCTAAAGAATCTAACATTGATTTTAAAACTTGTGTTTTTAAAATTCTAGGTATTAATTCCAATAATATTTCTTCTTTGTTTGGTTCAAACAAATAGTCATTTTTCACGCCTGAATTTGCAGTTAAACTAGTTGTATCAATTGGCAAGAATTGCTCTGCACTTAAAATTTGCGTAGCAGCATTTTTAAACTGATTATAAACTATTTCTACAGCGTCAAATTTTCCTGTTTTAAATTTACTCAAAATGTATTCACCAATGGCAAATCCAGTTTCAGCATTTGCGGTAAGCAATGATTCTTTAAAATTATCAATGTAATTTACTGGTTGTTTTGAGAAATATTCATGGCCTTTTTTACCAATTCCCATTACACTGATTCCGCCATTAGCTTTTTGAGTTGGGTATTTGTCTGCAATGGTTTTGTTTGCCATTTTTATCACATTGGCATTAAACGAACCACACAAACCTCTATCGCTAGTAATTACTACTATTAATACATTTTTTATTGGCTTAGCATCAAAATATACTTTTAATGAATCAACATCAATGCTATCAGACAAATTGCTTAAAATACCATTTAACTTAGCTGCATAAGGGCGCATTAGGGTAATGGCATTTTGGGCTCTTCTTAACTTAGTAGCCGAAACCAATTTCATGGCTTTGGTTATCTGTTGTGTGGAAGTAACCGATGCTATTCTTATTCTAACTTCTTTTAAATTTGCCATTTTTTAATTAGGTGATTGGTTAATAAGTTGATTGGTTAAAAAAGTAAAAACCTATTAACAAATCAACCTATCAACTTTTTACTATTATTAACCTACGTATTTTGCTGATAATTCTTTACAAACTTTTTCAAGTACTGCAGAGGCATCATCTGATAAACCTTTTTTCAAATCATCTAAAGAGTTTTTATGTTTATTTTCCATATAACTTAAAAACTCCGCTTCAAACTCACGAACTTTATTTACAGGAACATTTGATAACAAACCTTTAGTTCCTAAATAAATAATTGCAACTTGTTGATCTACGCGTAATGGAGAAAACTGACCTTGTTTCAAAATTTCCACGTTACGAGCACCTTTTGCTAATACAGCTTTAGTTGCAGCATCTAAGTCAGAACCAAATTTAGAGAAAGCTTCTAACTCGCGGTATTGAGCTTGATCTAATTTTAAAGTTCCGGCAACTTTTTTCATTGATTTAATTTGAGCATTACCACCCACACGTGATACCGAAATACCTACGTTAATAGCAGGACGAATTCCTGAGTTAAATAAATTTGACTCTAAGAAAATTTGACCATCAGTAATTGAAATTACGTTAGTTGGAATGTATGCAGAAACGTCACCAGCTTGCGTTTCAATAATTGGTAAAGCAGTTAATGAACCACCACCTTTTACCAAATGTTTGATAGAATCAGGAATATCATTCATTGCTTGTGCAATAGAATCTGTTGCATTAATTTTTGCAGCACGCTCAAGCAAACGAGAGTGAAGATAAAACACATCACCAGGATAAGCTTCACGTCCTGGCGGTCTACGTAATAACAATGAAACTTCGCGGTAAGCTACAGCTTGTTTCGATAAATCGTCATAAACTACTAAAGCTGGATTTCCTAAATCACGGAAAAACTCACCAATTGCAGCACCAGCCATTGGAGCATAAAACTGCATTGGAGCTGGATCTGCAGAAGTTGCAGATACAATAGTAGTATATTTCATTGCTCCATTAGCTTCTAAAGTACTTACAATTTGTGCAACTGTAGATGCTTTTTGACCAATAGCAACGTATATACAATATACAGGGTTACCCGCTTCAAAAAATTCTTTTTGATTGATAATGGCATCAATGCAAACGGCAGTTTTACCAGTTTGACGATCACCAATAACTAATTCGCGTTGACCACGTCCAATAGGAATCATTGCATCAATAGCTTTGATACCAGTTTGTAAAGGTTCTTTTACAGGTTCACGATAAATAACCCCAGGAGCTTTACGTTCTAAAGGCATTTCGTATAAATCACCAGCAATAGGTCCTTTACCATCAATAGGCAAACCTAAAGTATTCACTACACGGCCAACCATTCCTGGTCCTACTTTAATAGAAGCAATTCTACCAGTTCTTTTAACTGTGTCACCTTCTATAATTGAATCGCTTGAGCCTAATAATACAGCTCCAACGTTATCTTCTTCCAAATTCAATACAATTGCTTGTACTCCATTTGCAAATTCAATTAACTCTCCAGATTGAACTTTAGTTAATCCATAAATGCGGGCAATTCCATCACCCACTTGAAGTACTGTTCCTACTTCTTGTAATTCAGCATCTGTTTTAAAGTTGCTTAATTGCTCTCTGATAATTGCTGATACTTCGTCAGGTCTAATCTCTACCATAATAATTTTTTGTTTATTTTGAGATATATGTGTTTAATAAATGTTGTTTGGCTTTACGTAATTTACCCGAGATACTTGCATCATACAAACGGTCTTCCATTTGTATCATTAATCCACCTATTAAAGATGAATCAACAAGCATTTTAAGTTCTACGTTTTTACCACTTTGTTGTTGTAAAAAGTTTTGTATTTCAGCTTTAATTTCGGCTGATGCTTCTGTAGCAGTTTTTACTGTTGCAGTAGCAATTTTATTAATTTCGTTATATTGAGCAATAAAAGCTTCGCAAATTGTAACTAAAACCATTTCACGTTGTTTACGTGTAATAATAGCTACAAATGAAATAGTTAATTTATTAAACGAACTAGCAAATATTTGAGTAATAACTGCCATTTTTTTATCGCCTTTAATCACTGGACTTTTAAGCAAGTTTTCTAAAGCATTATTTTCTTCAATAGTAAGTTTCAATAATTTAATATCGGCACAAATTACATCCAAAATATTTTGTTCTGTTGCTAAATCAATTAATGATTTGGCATAACGACTGGCTACTCTATAATCTGACATATGATTAGTTCAATGTTATATTTTTTAAACTATCATTTACAAAAACCTCTTGTTGGCTTCTGTCTTCCATTTTCTTACGAAGTATTTTTTCAGCTAAGTCAACTGTAAGATTAGCAACTTGAGTTTTTAACTGATTCATGGCATTAACTTTTTCCATTTCAATTGCTTCTTTAGCTGCAGAAATCATTTTATCACCTTCGCTTTTAGCATCACTTTTAGCTTTAGCTAAAATTTGATCCTTAATTTCGTTGGCTTCTTTCAATAACTTATCACGTTCAACACGGGCTTCGTTCAATAAGCGTTGGTTGTCTGTTTTTAAACTTTCTAATTGCAAACGTGCAACTTCAGCCGATTTCAAGGCTTCGTCTATGCTGTCTTCTCTTTCTTTTAAAGCTTGTGTAATTGGTTTCCAAGCAAATTTACCCAATACAAATAATAGGATAAAAAAAGCCAAAGCACTCCAAAATAACAAACCAATACTTGGGGTTACTAATTCCATTGTATGATAATTTTTTTTAGTTTTTAAATAAAATAAAGCCCGATTTTTTATTTAACCGGGCTTTCTTGAGAAAATGGAAAATTATCCGTTTCCTAACAAAGATACAACCACAGCAAATAAAGCAACTGCTTCAACGAAAGCAGCAGCAATTAACATTGTAGTTTGAATTTTGTTAGCAGATTCTGGTTGACGTGCCATACTTTCCATAGCAGATCCACCAATTCTTCCAATACCTAGTCCAGCTCCGATTGCGGCTAGTCCAGCTCCGATTGCAGCGATACTTCCTGTCATTTTAGTTTTTATTTAGTTTAGTTTGAAATTTTAAAATTTATTTTATTGTTTATTAGTGATGTGCTTCTTCAGATTCAATATTTACAGCCATTCCGATAAATAATGCCGATAAGATTGTAAATATAAAAGCTTGTAAAAAAGCAACCAATAATTCAATAGCACTGATAAATACAATTAGCGGTGTAGTTGCAAAACCTACAGCAAACGATTTAAATAATATGGCTAAGCATACTAAGCTTAACACTAATATGTGACCTGCAGTAATATTCGCAAATAAACGAATCATTAAAGCAAAGGGTTTTGTAAATATACCAATTATTTCTACAGGTATCATTAATGGATATAACCACAATGGTACATGAGGAAGAAAAATATGTTTCCAATAAGCTTTTTTAGCATTGATATTAGTTAAAACAAATGTAATAACTGAAAGAATCATGGTTACTGCAATATTTCCTGTAACGTTTGCTCCACCTGGAAAGAAAGGTATTAAGCCCAACATATTATTAAACCATATAAAGAAAAATACAGTTAATAAATAAGGCATGTATTTACTTGTATGTTTTCCTAAATTAGGCGCTGCAATGTCATCTCTAACAAATAATATAATTGGTTCTAACCAACTTTGAATTCCTTTAGGTGCGCCAATTCCTCTTTTTGCGTAACCATTAGCTACAGTTAAAAATATTAATATTAAACCAAATACACTAATTAATAAGGTAGCTACATTTTTAGTAATTGAAAAATCTAATACTTTTACATTTTCTAATACATTTCCGCTTTCATCTACTGCGTGAATTTTTTCATGTTCATTTTTGTAATTGTATTTTCCAACATAAACATCATGTCCATGATTAAATTTTCCACTCGAAAAAATATCTAATCCTTTATCTGTATATAATATTACTGGTAAATGAATGCTAGTATGTCCCCATAAATGCCAATCGTGTGCATCGGCTACGTGTTCCATAATAGTTTTGTTAATATCAAATTTTTCTTCACCATGATTTTCATCATGCGGATTATTTGTTTTTGCCTCAGAATTATGACTTTTTTCGGCTACAACTAAAGTAGAATCAATTGTTGTAGAATGAGTAGGATGATTTGCAAATGAAAATACTGAAACGAAAGAAAATGCTATCGTTAATAGGGCTGTTTTAAGGGTGTAGTATGTTGATTTCAAATTATTTATATGAGTCATTTGGTTCTTCATTTCTTGCTGAATCGGAGCGCAATTTAGTAGTAAGATTATAAATTTCAAACACAATAAATAAAATAAAGAGCAACATAAAGTAAAAAATGAAGGTTATTTGATAATTTTTGTGTGTTAAAGCATAATACAAAACATAAATTAAACCACTTAAAAACCTGATTGCTAAGGCAGCATACGAGTACATTACAAATTGTTGTGGTCCCCTTTTCAATCCCAAATAACTGATATAAAACACTAAACAAGTTAGTATGCAAAAAAAACAAATCGTTTTAACTACATCTAATCTATTCAAGTCAAGTTTAAAATAATCAATGGCATAAAAAGTTCCTAAGCCTATAAAAATACTTAAACCAATACTTAGTAAAAAAAAAGGGAGCACTATCTTCATTTTAAATTATTTATCTTGAGTAAAGTTTTTTATTAAATTGTAAAATCCTATAGCCATTCCTATAAAAACACCAATGACGGTTAAATATGGAACTTTATGAATGTAATGCTTATCGGCCCAATTTCCCAAATAAGTAAAAAGTAGCATAAAAAGGATTAGCTGAATTAGCAAGCCTAATATTTTGGAATATTTAGCATACCCATTTTTTAAGTCATTATTTGGTTCAGATTCTGTCATATTTGAATTTGCAAAAGTAATTATTATGGTAAAACAATTATTTATTTAATTTGCGAACATGAAAATAAATAGAATCCTCATTTATTGTTTACTATCAATGGTACTTTTAAGTACTGTAACATCATGTTCAAGTAAAAAAGGAATTGCAAGAAATAAAAAATGTAATTGTCCTAAGTTTTAGCAAAAGGATTTACTATTTATTAATATTATAAACCTCAAACATGTCGAATCCATTAATAAGTTTAATTACTGTAACTTTTAACGCTGAGCAGTTATTAGCATCAACTTGGCAATCGGCCATTGATCAAACTTATCAAAACTTTGAACTAATATTAATTGATGGAGGTTCAAAAGACAATACTTTACAAGTAGCAAAACACTTTGAAAGCCGTATTGGAACTATTATTTCGGAACCAGATAAGGGCATTTACGATGCTATGAACAAAGGTATAAAAGCCGCCAAAGGCGAATGGGTATATTTTTTAAATGCTGGCGATTCATTTTATAACAACGATATTTTATACTCTATTTTTGAAAATAAAAGCTATGAAAATGTGGAACTCATTTATGGAAAGGTACAAACAGTAAATGAGCCAACAGGTGTAAATTATTTGAATGGTAAACGGGTAACCTTTTCCGATTTTTTTTCACATTATCCTATTTGCCATCAAGCTACATTTACAAATATAAAAGCCTTTGAAAAAATTGGCCTTTATAATATTAATTATAAATTAGTTGCTGATAATACTTGGTTTGCTTTATTTTTTAAAAACCAAGCAAATAAATCCATTTTTATTGATAAAATTATTGCCTTTTACGATATTCAAGGTGCTACATACCATAAGCGCATGCAAGGTTATAAAGAATATATTCATTTTGGTTGGAGTAATTTCCCATTGCCTGTGGCAATAAAAAACTGGCTGAAGTATCCGGCAATTTGGCTAAAAGTAAAATTGATTCGAACTTTTACTGATACCGCAATTTTTAAATTATATAGGAAACTGAAATTTAGAAATAAAGCGTCTCTTTAAATTTAAAAAAAATATTTTTTTTGTTTAAATAATACAAAAAAGGGCAATTGAAATATGATCAATTGCCCTTTTTATGTTATCAATTTTAATACTAAAGTTTATTCAAATTCAGCTTGAAGAATACGTTTAATTTCTGTAACTGTATCTTCCTCTAATTCAGTTCTACGAACTAAATCTTCGTTTGAAACCGCTAAAACGGCTTTGGCTGTATCTAAACCTGTATTTTTCAACTCATCAATAATCCAACTATCAATTTCGTCTGTAAATTCATCTAAATCTATGTCATCCCCTTCACTTTCACCATCACGATAAACATCTATTTCATAACCAACCATTTTACCAGCAAGTTTTATATTATTACCACCGTTTCCAATGGCTAAGCTTACTTGATCTGGTTTTAAAAACACTGAAACACGTTTGTCCGCTTCTTCCACTTTAATGCTTGTAATTTTAGCAGGACTTAAAGCACGTGTAACTAATAATTGTAAGTTATTGGTATAGTTAATTACATCAATATTTTCGTTACGTAATTCACGAACAATTCCATGAATACGACTACCTTTCATACCAACACAAGCTCCAACAGGATCTATTCTATCATCATAACTTTCTACAGCTACTTTAGCACGTTTACCTGGTTCACGAACAATTTTCTTGATGTTTATTAAACCATCAATAATTTCTGGTACTTCTAATTCAAATAATCTTTCCAAGAATAAAGGAGAAGTACGAGATAAAATAATTCTTGGGCTACCATTGTGCATTTCTACTCTTAATACAATAGCCTTAATTGATTCACCTTTTTTATAATGGTCAGCAGGAATCATTTCAGTTTTTGGAAGTAATAATTCATTGCCTTCTTCATCAAGCACCATGATTTCTTTTTTCCAAATTTGATAAACTTCTCCACTAACAATTTCGCCAACTTTATCTTTATATTTCTTGTAAAGTTCGTCTTTCTCTAGTTCTAACACTTTTCCTAATAAGGTTTGACGAGCCGATAAAATAGCCCTTCTACCAAATACTGCCATTCCAACTTCTTCTGTTACATCTTCCCCAATTTCAAAATCAGGTTCAATTTTAACCGCATCGCTATATGAAATTTGAGTTCGTGGATTTTCCACTTCACCATCATGAACAATGTTTCTATTTTGCCAAATTTCTAAGTCACCACTTTTATCATTTATAATAACATCAAAGTTATCATCGGTAACAAATTTTTTGCGTAACATGGTTCTAAATACATCTTCAAGCACACGCTGAAGCGTTGCTCTATCTATGTTTTTAAATTCTTTAAACTCGTCAAACGAGTTTATCAGTCCTTCACTATGCATATTCTGTTTTGTTGTTTTATATTTTTAAATCTTAAATTCTTTATATTAATAACTTTTACTATTTAAAGCTTATTTGAACAGTACTTTCTTTTATATCGTTTATATTTATATCCTTTAAAATAGTTTCTTTCGCTTTATAATCTTTCTTCGTATCTTTTAAATGAAGTGTAATAATATCACCTTCTATTTTAACTAATTTGCCCAACAACTCAGTATTTTGTAATAAAACAACTTTCAATTCACGTCCAATATGTTTTGGATATTGCCTAAAAAGTGTCAAAGGATTTTCAGCTCCTGGTGATGATACTTCCATTGTATATGGCTCTTCGCCATATTCCATTGCATCTAAATGACCAGATAAATGTTTGCTTAACATTCTACATTCATCAATACTTACACCATTATCACCATCAATAAAAATACTTACTTTTTTACTGCCAACTTTCCATTCAATATTTACTAAAAACAAATGTGATGATAAATACTCATTTGTCCAAATTGTTAATTGCTCTATTATATCCATTTTAAAAATAAAAGAGGGGACTTTTGTCCCCTCTTTTTTATTATTAATACGTTTCAAAAGTAAACATATTTTCTAATAAAGCAAACTTTTTAAAAATAAGTTTCTGTAATTAGTTGTCTTAAACCATTATCTTAACAAAGTAACAGAACCAGAATATTGGTATTTTTTACCACTAAAACTTGTTGCAAATATTTGGTAAACGTATGCATCCTGTTGGCATTCGCCTCCCGATTTCATATCTGTTCCGTCCCATCCTGTATTTTTTGGCCAAGTTTCTTTATTGTCTTTTGTTTCATAAACTAACTTACC
>CANGGG010000025.1 GCA_947453415.1 Bacteroidota bacterium
AAAATGTCAAAACAATGGGGTAATTATTTTAAACAAATATATCTAAAAATACATATCAAGCAGAAAAGTTTATATATAATTATGCTTTAATAGCCCAACGTAACTTGGCAGAACGTGCTCTTGGGTTACTTCCTACTTCTTGTGGAGTTGGTCTAATTGGATCGGGTGCTACACTGCTGTAAATGCCTTGTCGGTTCAAACTTTGAAAAGCTTTTTTTACTCTTCTATCCTCGCCAGAATGGAACGAAATAATGGCTACTTTGCCTCCTGACACCAACGCATCGGGAAGTTTTTCTAAAAATTTATCTAACACGCCAAATTCATCGTTTACTGCTATTCGCAATGCTTGAAATGTTCTTTGACATGATTTTTTGATTCGATCTATTTTATCGTTTGCAGGTAAAAAATCGAGGGTTTCTTTAATGATATCTTTTAACTGAGCGGTGGTTTCTACTAATCTACCTTTTTTGATACTTTTTACTATTGCCTCGGCAATGTATGAAGCATAAGGTTCATCGGCATTTTCTATTAATATTTCTTCTAGCTCTTCTTCAGAAACTGTTTTTAAAAATGCTGCTGCCGACTTACCACTTTTGGGATTTAACCTTAAGTCTAAAGGGCCTTCTACTTTTAACGAAAAACCCCTATCAGGATTATCTATTTGCATGGATGATACGCCTAAATCGGCCAATACAAAGTTTAATAAACCCGCTTCATGAACTATTAAATCAATGTTTGAAAAATTCATTTTACGAGGAAAGAATACATCGGCACCAAAACCCAAATTAGCCAATCTTTCTGTGGTTTTTGGTAATTCAAATGGATCTACATCGGTGGCAAAAAGTTTCCCTCCTGGCGTTAAACATTTTAACATTTCATGACTATGTCCACCATAACCTAGCGTAGCATCTAATCCCACTTGACCGGGTGTAATTTGCAATATTTCTAATATTTCATTTACACAAATAGAACGATGCATTCCCGCAGGAGTATTGCCTTTGAGCATTATTTTTTCAATGTCTTTGGCATATTTTTCAGGCTGTAATTCCTTGTACTTTTCATTGAATGTTTTAGGATTCTTTCCTGAATATCTTACCCTACGAGGTGGTTTAGCATCTTGGTTTTCCATGCGGTAAAATTAGTGTTTTATAGTTAAAGTATGAAGGATAAAGTATGAATTGAGATGTGAGCATTGAGATGTGAGCACTGGGATGTGAGCACTGAGATGTGAGAATTGAGGAAGTGGAAAGTATGAAGTATGAAGTATAAAAAAATTAATTTCGAAATACTAAATTCAAAAATACAAACTTCCAAAAGCTAGCAACCATTTGCCAGCAGCCAAAAAAACATCAACAATCGTCATGCTGTAAGCATCTTCTTTCCTTATAACCTTCATTGAGATATAAATTTTATTTGTCATAGTAAGCTTTCCCGAAAATTATCAGGAGAATCCAGATACGTTTAAAATTTGATACGATATTAAAAGTAATGCTATTTTTATTGTATAAATTAATTATGATTGCACAGCAACCAATATTGCTTAAAAAAATAAACATGAACACCTTATATAGAAGTATAAAAGCAAGTGACAATATTGCGCTAGCAAGCATTATTAGAAGCGGCATAGAAGCTTTTAATTTGCCTACCGTTGGCACTGCTCACTCCGACCCTACTACTGATCATTTGTTTCAATTGTTCAGCGCTCCAAACTCTTATTATATAGTTTTGGAAATAGCTGGCGAGGTAATGGGCGGTTGTGGCATATATCCTACAAACGGATTACCAAATAAACATGCGGAATTAGTAAGGTTTTTTTTAGATAAAAAAGCGCAGGGGAATGGATTTGGTAAAATATTAATTCAGCAATGTGAGGAACTTGCCAAGCAATTCGGTTATACACATTTATACCTTGAATCGTTTCCTGAAATGGAAGCGGCTATTCACTTATATGAATTATATAATTTTAAACGAATAGAAAAACAATTGGGGAATTCTGGACATTTTTCATGCAATGTATATATGTTGAAGGAGCTTTAGTCCCGACACATCGGAAAGTATGAAGTATGAAGTGAGCACCAATTGTCATGGTGAGCCTGCCGAATCCATACACGTAATTTTTTACGTTCTGACACATCGGGAAAGTATGAAGTATGAAGTGAGCACCAATTGTCATGGTGAGCCTGCCGAATCCATACACGTAATTTTTTACGTTCTGACACATCGGGAAAGTATGAAGTATGAAGTATGAAAAATACTAACACCAACAATCGTCATGCCGCAGGCATCTTCTTTAATTATAACCATCATGGAGATACAACTATCCTTAGAGTTAGCAAAGCGCTCTAAGGATTTACAATGATTGTAGTGTCTCTGACACGGGCTCATTTAAAACGAGTCTGAAGACTCTTTTTTCATTTTAAATCCATAGTCCGATAGCTATCGGACCCAACCCGCAATGGCTTGGCCTCAGACTACAGATAGTTATGTTCTCGACTCCGCTCGAACTGACAATCCTTTGCCTATGGTTGGTATTATTTATTCTAACTTTCTCTCTACAATTTTTATTTCATCTTCCGTTAGCTCATACAAGGCATACACCATTTGGTCTATTTCTTTATCAGTTTTTGCTATTTGGGTTTTTAATTCCAGTGCTTTTTTGGCTTCTGTGCTAAAGTAAGTTTCCCATTCTGCTTCTTCGCTTAGCGATAATTTTATTTTCTTTTTGCCTAACTCTTTAATAAACTCAGCATACGAAAGCAAATACCAATCTTGTAGTTTTTTGGGCAATTCAGTTAATGCAAATTTGCGTTCTAAACTTCGTTGGAATTTTTGACATTGTTCTTGAAGTTCCTTGTTGAGGAAAAGCATTGTGTCTGCTTTTTCGATAAATACAATTTGTTCATTTTTGTTAATTTCGATCATAGGAATATTTCTAACATCATTAACTAATATCTTTGGAAATAGACCCTTATTTGCTTTCGGAGACACTTTTTTAACGTACCATCCAATTAATTTTGAATTTAAGATACATAGTGTATATCTTAAATGGAGGATTTTTTTAGCATCAATTACGTTTATGCAGGAAGGTGTATTGTAATATTCTTCTTTCGTATAACCACAATAAAGTTTGTCTGCTAAAATTTCTCGTACTAGAATTCTTTCATTATTAAAAAATTCTGGTTTTCTGGGTGCGGCAAGCCATTGACCGTAACTTATCCATAACATGCCATTCCAATTAATTAGGTATCGATTTACATCTCCACCTTTTAGTTCTTTTTTAAATGTTTCGTCTTTTTGATATGTTGAATGCCATATACGATTTTTTATAGTTTGTTCATCATGTCCACGATATTTATCATATGGAATTAACCCTTGTGAAACTTCATGGAATTTAGATAAAATATTATACCTTTTTAACTTATCTATGATGAAAATCTCATTATTTGTTTGATTAAATAAACTCATTAAATTATCGCTATTTAGCAATAATTCTTTTTTTGTATATTTACTAAATAGTTCAAATGATTCATTGTTTGGTTTGATAAATTCTGAAACATATTCATTACCGTTTTTTCTGAATGAAAAAATACATGTTCTAACAGCTGCATCAGCAAAAGTATTATCCTCAGATAAATCTACGATTTGATAAACGGAAACGTTATTTAATAATTCATCTCGATATTTCTTGCCGTATAAAGTTGATAAAAATGTATTTGGAAAGATATAAGAAAGAACAGAATTGAATTTTAAAAATTTTTTGTAAAGGGAAATGAAGTAAATAAATATTTCAAAATCAGGAACAGATTTGTCAAAATTGGAGAGATACTTTTTTTCAATTTCATTAAAATTTACACCATAAGGTGGATTCCCAATCACCACATCAAAACCACCATTGGCAAATACTTCAGGAAATTCCTTTTGCCAATTAAATGCTTTGTCACCGGCTACAGCAGGGTCGTCAATTAAGGAGTTTCCGCATTTAATATTATTACTTAGGTTAGAGAGTTTACGGCCTTGTTTGGCAGTGCGTAACCATAAAGACAGCTTGGCAATTTCAATGCTTTCTTCGTTAATGTCTACCCCATAAATATTGTTTTCCAAAATGGCTAAGTCGGTATCAAATAAGCGCAAAGGCGTATTGGTTAACTCTGCAATGATATCATCCACAAATGTATGTTCTTGTACCAAGGAATTTACTGCCTGGTTTAAAAATGCACCACTGCCACAAGCAGGATCCAGAATTTTTAAAGTGAGCAACCAATCTTTGTATTGGTTCAAGGTTTCATAAAGTTCAATGCCTTTTGCATTGAGTTTTCCATCGGCTTTTTGGTGTTCAAAAATGGCAATGTCAATATCTAATTTCAGCGCTGCTTTTTTCTCGGCACATAATTTTCCAATGGTGTTTTCTACTATGTATTTGGTAATGTATTTGGGAGTATAAAACACGCCATCTTTTTTGCGCTTTCCTTTTGTTTTATCGGCTACTTCGCCTTTTAACTCCGCTTCTACTTCTTCTATTTCACTTAAAGAATGTTCAAAAATATGTCCTAAAATATTTACATCTACATCGGTATTGAAATCGTATTTCGAGAGTTTTAATAAATCATCTTTCAGCACGCCATCATCTACCAATAAAGTATCCAATACTTCATCGGGCGCAAATATTTCACCGCCAAATTCAGGTATCAATATGCCACCTTTTTGGTCTTTTTTCCCTATAAATAAATTATTAAAAAACAAAGCTACCAATTCGTATAAAGGCTTAGGCGTATCAAAGGCATCGTTCTTTAAGTTCTGCCACTTTTCTACTATTTGCACTATGGAGTTAGTAGCTACCAATCCTTTGTCTTCGGCAAAAAGCACAAACAATACTTTGTCTAAAAACTTCTGTGATTTTTTAAAGAGTAATAATTTATCGTGTTGCGGATTATTCTTCAACACATTTTGGAAAAAACTATTTTTAAAAGATGAATAGTCTTTGTATAAACTCTTGGTTATATTCTCTTCATGAAACTTGGTTTCTTGTCGTAATAATTTAGGAATATTTTTATCAAGTAATCCTTCTTTGCGCAGGTAAAGGTAAAATCGTTTAAAGGTTTCTTTGTCTAAATTATACAAATCAAACTCTTCATAATCGGTTGCATCGTCTAAATAAAATCGGAGTTTATGAAAATTAGAAGAGATAACATAGCTGCAATCTTTGTGGTTATTTTTGTAGCCAAAAGCTTGGTCTTTTACTGCATCTAGGTTTTTGGTTTTATTGTCTTTTAGTTCAATGACCCCAACTACATTTTCCCCTTGCATAATGGCACCATCGGCTTTTTTCGAATTGGCCTCGTTTTTCTTTTCGGTTTGTATGTTAAATGGTTGTTCTGGAAAAACAGAATAGCCCAACACTGCACCGAAAATATCTTTAATAAAACCTTCTTGGTATTGCTCTTCCTTAGCAACTTTAATATTGCTTATTTTATTGTTGCTATATACTTCTTTAAAACGCAAATAAGCCTGGTCAACCACTTCTTGGTCAAGGTAGCCTAAATGTTTCCGTATGATAGATTCTTGAAATAATGACATTATTTGTTTTGAATTAATTAGTATAAAAGCATTCGTGATGCTTCATTTGTTAAAGCACTACAAATAGCATATTGATACAATAATTATTTATATTTATTTAAAAACAAAACTATGTTTAAATTGCTTTTTTCCTAAGCTTAATTTTTTGTCTGAACCATGATTTGAATGATTCATTTGATTCTTTTGATTCCTTACTTTATTTTTCACCTTAATCATATTTATCTCTATAATCATAGTTCAGACTAAGGTTTTATTTCGTATTGGTTGGTGAAAACATCGGCCATAGACAAGCATTTATCTTTGGCTAACCTAAACTAAAAGGTTCTCGACTCCGCTCGAACTGACAGGCATTACCTATGGTTACACATTTTTTGTAGCATTTAAAAACTTGCCCCCAAACGTGCCCAACCGACAACCAATCCGACCACAAAAAACAAAAAACCCTCATAAACTATTCGTTTATAAGGGTTTAATATTCCATTAGTGTGGTGTAGGAGGGAATCGAACCCCCGACACAAAGATTTTCAGTCTTTTGCTCTACCGACTGAGCTACTGCACCATTTTTGTGGGAGCGCAAAAGTAGTTTTTTTAGCATTTTATACAAGTTATTTTCCAAATATTTTTAAAATATATACAATATAGCTACTAAATCAATTCATTTTCAGAAACTAACAACTTAAAATATATTTTTAAATGTGATAATTATTCCATTTAAAACAAAATGTTTTTTTACTTTCGTTCGTTTCAAATAAATATTATTTATACTTGCGCTAATTCAACCATTGATTATGATATCACAAATACTTTTTGTAATTATTACAGGCATTGCCACCTATTTTTTTGTAAAAAACTTAGGAAAAATCAGGCGTAATATATTGTTAGGTAAAGACATTGACAGAAGCGACAATAAGCCAGAACGTATAAAAACCATGATGCGTGTGGCTTTTGGCCAAAGTAAAATGGGTACAAAACCATTACCTGCTTTTTTACATTTTATAGTATATGCCGGTTTTATTCTTATCAATATTGAAGTTTTAGAAATTTTAATTGATGGAATTTTTGGAACTCATAGGGTACTTTCATTCCTTGGTCCTGTATATAATTTTGCCATTGGCTTTTTTGAAATATTGGCTTTTGGAGTACTTGTAGCTTGTATTATATTTTTATGCAGGCGATTTGTAATAAAAATTGGCCGTTTTCAAAGTCCCGAGTTAAAAGGTTTTCCTAATAAAGATGCAGCCATTATTTTAACCATAGAAATAGTTTTGATGGGCGCATTGCTTAAAATGAATGCAGCTGATCAACTATTGCAAAGCAAAAATTTAGCACATTATATTACAGCTGGCTCCTTCCCTATTAGTTCTTGGTTATTTGTTCCAATATATCAAAATTTTTCAACCGAAACATTAATTGGAATCGAACGAATTACCTGGTGGTTTCATATTTTAGGGATTTTTGCATTCATGAATTACCTTCCTTTCAGCAAGCATTTTCATGTGATATTGGCTTTCCCAAATACTTATTATTCTAATTTAAAAGCAAAAGGTAATTTAAACAACATGGAATCGGTTACGCAAGAAGTAAAATTAATGCTTGACCCCAGTGCTACCGTTCCTGAAGGTTACGAAGCACCCATGAGTTTTGGAGTAAAAGATGTAACAGATTTAACATGGAAAAACTTAATGGATGCATACAGTTGCACTGAATGTGGCAGGTGTACCAGCAGCTGCCCGCAAAACCAAACAGGGAAACTACTTTCGCCACGAAAAATTATGATGGATACGCGCGATAGATTAGAAGAAGTGGGACGAAATATAGATGCAAATAAAGGCACATTTATAGCCGATGATAAAAACTTACACAGTTATATCAGCGAAGCCGAATTATGGGCTTGCAATACTTGCAATGCCTGCGTAGAAGCTTGTCCAATAAACATTAATCCAATGGAAATAATAGTGGAAATGCGCAGGTTTAAAGTAATGGAAGAAACAAAAGCGCCAGCATCATTGAACAGCATGTTTAATAACCTTGAAAATAACCAAGCTCCTTGGCAATTCAGCCCAATGGACAGAGCAAACTGGACGCAAGAGTAGGTTGAGAGATGAGCGTTGGGAGATGGGAGATGGGAGATGAGCATTGAGAGATGAGAGTTGTTGGGAGATGGTAGATGGGAATAATTTGCGAAAAATATTTTATCCAATTAAACCTTTTATTTTTTATCATATCACAGAAAAACAAATTTAAAAAGAACATTATGAAAACTACAAAAATCAGCTTACTAATTCTGCTATTAAGTATTTTTACTTTTAGCGTGCAATCATGCAAAAAAGCAACTAAAGAAGATAATTCAGACGATACCGCATCACAACTACAACATTCGGCTGACGAATCTTGTTACTCTAACGAATCAGAAAATTCATTGAACGATGTGAACAATACCATGTCGGCTTCAAGTTTAGGAAAAGGTTTTAAAATAGCCGGAGCAACCATTGATTCTGTAATTGGCGACAAAAAGTTTATTATTACTTATAATGGTAACAATGCAGACGGAAGCCGTTATCGTACAGGAAAAATTTCAGTTCAATTAACTACTGGCGCAAGATGGAGAGATGTGAATTCAGTAATTACCATTACTTTCATTGACCTCATGATAAAAAATAACAATAATAACAAAAGCATTACTATTAATGGAACGCATGTTATTACCAATGTTAATGGTGGTTTAGTTGGCTTACTAACTCCAGGTGGAGCAAGTATTATACATAAAATTACGGGCAATATGGTTATTGCATTTGAAGATGCTACCACTAGAACATGGAATATTTTCCGTCAACGTGAAATATTAATTACATCAGCGGGAATTCCAAAAGTAAAAATATCAGGATTTGGTGCAGCCGATGGAATTGAAAACATTGTAGTTTCAGGTACAAACAGAGCTGGAAATCCATTTTCAACCGTAATCAACCAAACAGTAGTATTTAGTTCAAATAGCACTTGTTTTAATGGCGCTTGGATTCCTGAAAGTGGTATAAAAACACATAAAAAATTAACAAAAGAAATTTCTGCAACATTTGGTGTAGATATAACAGGAAATCCTGTTACAAGCGGTTGTCCTTATGGTTATAAAATTAATTGGACTAATGCCAGAAACGAATCAAAACAAGCTGTTATTAGCTACTAGTTTTCTAAATAAATAACATGAAAAAACCGAAGCGTATATGTTTCGGTTTTTTTTATGGTTAAAAACTACCAATGAATTTTGTTACAGTTGATTTTTGAAATTATAAATCCTCAAATTCTGTTCAAATTATTTTTAATTTAGCCATGATTCCACTTCATTTTTTAATTGAATATGTTCTTTAACTAAACCGTCATTGGCTTGCTTAGCACTCTTATTTAAAAGTAATGCGATTCTTTCGTCAAATTTATTTTTAGGTAAAACAGTATAATTTAACTCTTTCAACAAAGTCAAAAGCATTTTACCTTTATCAGTTTCTTCGTTTATATCTACTTCGTAAATCATATTCAAAAACAGTGAATTATTTAACTTTATCAATTGGATCAATAACTATCAAATTTTTAATATTACTAAAGTCTTTGATATTATTTGTAATCAAAATAAATTTATTTACAATTGATGTTGCAGCTATAATTGCATCTGGTAGCCTTATTTTATATTTTCTTCTTAGTTGAATTGTATGCATAACTATGGCTTCATCTAATTCGAAAATATTTGCTGCTTTCACAAATTCAATTAAGGAATCATCTTTACTTAAAACTTCAATTTTTGTGATAATTGATATATTAAAAGAGTCATTCAGAATTGCTGTTAAAAATGATTTAGAATCGTCCGTTAAATTATTTTCTGTGGCTAGTTTTATAATAATATTACTATCAACTAAATATTTCTCTCGTCCCATTCGTCTCTGCTTTCATTAACATATTTAAGCATTTCTTCTCCTTTTTCTTTCGATAATATTCCAAAATAATCAGAAGGTTTTTTCTTTGGTAAAACTTCAATATTATTAGGTAAAATCTTAATAATTTTTAGTTCCTCCAAGTCAAGTAATAATTTTTCAGCTTTATCATTTAATAGCTCAACAACAACTTTTTTCATATTGCAATATACTTAAAATTAGATTATTTGTTTTCTCTTAAAATGCGTATACAAAAATATGAGATTATTTTATGGAAACAAAAAATGCCACCAATGAATTTATTGATGGATTTTGAATGTGAGTTTAAAATTTATCTTCCCATGTACATCGTATCGTAATAGTTGGCGTAATCGCCACTAGTTACTTCGTCCATCCATTGTTGGTTATCCATGTACCAATGTATGGTTTTTTCTATGCCTTCTTCAAACTGTAAACTTGGTTCCCAGCCTAATTCTTTCATTATTTTATTGGCATCAATGGCATAACGCAAATCGTGGCCAGCACGGTCGGTTACATAAGTAATTAGCTTTTCACTTTCGCCAATTGGGCGGCCTAAAATTTTATCCATGGTACTGCAAATCACTTTAATCAAACCTAAGTTTGTCCATTCATTGAAGCCACCAATATTATAAGTTTCGCCAATTTTTCCATTGTGGTAAACCACATCAATTGCCCTGGCATGATCCACTACATATAACCAATCACGCACGTTTTCACCTTTTCCATAAACTGGTAATGGTTTATTGTTTCTAATATTATTGATAAATAATGGAACTAATTTTTCAGGAAACTGATTTGGTCCATAATTATTAGAACAATTGGTTAAAACCACCGGAATTTTATACGTATTTTGATAAGCTCTTACAAAATGATCGGAGCTGGCTTTACTGGCCGAATAAGGACTTTGTGGATCGTAAGGAGTAGTTTCTAGAAAGAATCCACCATCGTGTAAGCTACCATAAACTTCATCGGTTGATACATGGTAAAACAACTTTCCTTCCATGTTACCTTTCCAACATTCTTTGGCTGCATTTAGTAAATTTACCGTGCCAACTACGTTAGTCATTACAAACTCCAAAGGATTGGTAATGCTTCTGTCCACGTGGCTTTCGGCTGCTAAATGAATCACAGAATCAAACTGATGTTCGTTAAATAAATTGGTTAAAGCCAATGCATCTACTAAATCAATTTTTACAAAATGATAGTTGGGTTCATTTTCAATGTCTGTCAGGTTTTTTAAATTACCTGCATAAGTTAATTTATCTAGGTTATAAATTTCGTAATCAGGATATTTATTTACAAATAAACGAACCACGTGAGAGCCAATAAAACCTGCTCCGCCTGTTATTAATATTTTTCTTTTCATTTGTGTTTTGTATTTGTAGAGACGTAACATGTTACGTCTTTAAAATTAATAATATTTTTTGCCCATGGTCTATGGGCTATTTTCTATGGTCTATTTTCCTGCTAAATGTTTTTCCCAAATCCACGAAGTAAGCATACAATTGTCTAAATCGCGTTCTGTTTTCCAACCTAATTCGTTGGTTGCTTTATCGCAATTTGCATAAATTTGTGCAATATCGCCTGCTCTTCTTGTTCCTATTTTATAATTTACTTTTACACCCGTAACTTTTTCAAACGAA
This sequence comes from Bacteroidota bacterium, assembly GCA_947453415.1. Classification (GTDB taxonomy): domain Bacteria; phylum Bacteroidota; class Bacteroidia; order UKL13-3; family UKL13-3; genus JAAFJM01. Next base: position 11,156 of record CANGGG010000025.1, read on the forward strand.
TGAATGGCTTCTAAAACCGAACTTCCTTGTCCTGTACCTAAATTAAATACGCTATAAGCATCTGTATATTTTTTCATTTCTAAAAACTCAATGGCTTTCACATGCGCTTTTGCCAAGTCTACTACGTGAATATAATCGCGAATACAAGTTCCGTCAGGTGTGGTATAATCGTTACCAAATACGGTTAAAACTTCTCGTTTTCCAATGGCAGTTTGAGTAATAAATGGCACTAAATTATTGGGAATGCCTATTGGCAATTCGCCAATTAAAGCAGAATCGTGGGCGCCAACTGGATTAAAATAGCGCAATGAAACAACTTTTAAATTACTGGCTTTGGTATAATCAAATAACACTTCTTCGCATATTTGTTTGGTATTACCATATGGCGATTGCGCAGCTGGTCGAGGTGTATTTTCATCAACGGGAGGATTGGCTTCACCATAAACCGTACATGATGACGAAAAAGCAATTTGATGAATTCCCGCGGCTTCCATTGCATAAAGCAAATTAACGGTTCCGCCTACATTGTTTTCGTAATATTTTAAAGGATTTTCTACACTTTCGCCAACAGCTTTAAATGCTGCAAAATGAATCACCGCATCAATGCCTTTTTGAGCCACTAAAAAATCGGTTAAAGCTTGCTTATTTCTAATGTCAACATTAGTAAAGTCAACCTTTTTACCAGTAATTTTTTCAATATTTTCTAATACTTCAGGATATGAATTATCAAAATTATCGATGACTACTACTTCATGGCCTGCATTAAAAAGTTCCACTACCGTGTGCGAACCAATGTAGCCGGTTCCGCCTGTTACCAATATTTTCATTTTATATAATAATGCAAGTTTATTTTTAGGTTTAAAATATGTTCGCAAATTAGGAATTTAGTCTAATAATAAAAGTACGTTTAATTAGATTTTTAACAACTATAATGAAGTTGATGAATTAAAATAAAATTTCATAATTTTATCATTGTTAATTAAAAAAATCTGATAAAAAAAAAGCAATAAATTCAATATCAATTATAGCATGAAAAGTTTTTATTTTACATTTGATAAATAATTAAATGAAATTCAATTAGAATTTTCCATATTTGTTTTTTTTACCAAAACCCATTTAGTTGATTAATGAAATATATTTACCTGCTTTTATTTACATTTTTTACATGCGTGATTGCCGTAGCACAGCAAGCTAGAATTAAAGGAACTGTAATAGATTTAGTTACTCAAAAACCCGTTGAATACATCGTAGTAACACTCGACAAAAAAAAGCAACTATTTACAGACAGTTTAGGTACTTTTTCGTTCAATACAATTGCGGGAAAACATAATTTAAAAATCTCGAGGGTTGGTTATAGAACTGCTTTTTTAACCATAGATTTAGACGAAGGCGCCAATAAAAAAATTCAAATTGAGTTGGAAGCATTTTCTGATCAAATGAATCAAATAGTAATTGCTGGTTCACGCGAAGGTAAGCAAGTAGCAAAAGAAATTGCTTCGGTAAGTATCATCAAACCTTATTTAATAGAAAACACAAATAGCACCGATTTATCGCAGGTTATTAACCGATTACCAGGTGTGCAAGTGGCAGATGGGCAGGCAAGTATTAGAGGCGGTGTGGGCTGGAGTTATGGAACTGGAAACAGAATTGCAGTTTTATTAGACGACATGCCTTTATTAGGAGCCGATTTGGGTGATGCACGATGGAAATTTTTACCAATAGAAGCGGCCGAACAAGTGGAAGTAATTAAAGGTGCTTCATCGGTTTTATATGGCTCAGCGGCACTAAACGGAACTATCAATGTAAGAACTGGCTGGCCAACTATGAAGCCACAAACTAAAATTCAAAGCTATCAAGGTGTGATGCAAAATTATGATAGGTCAGAAATTAATTGGTGGGAAAAATCGACCCAACCGTTTAATAATGGTATGTTTTTTTCGCATAAACAGATGTTTGGAAATTTTGATTTGGTGCTAAGTGGGAATGTTTCAAGCACGCGCAGCCATTTGCAATATAACGATGAACTGAGAGCTAGAACTTATTTTAAAACACGCTATCGCCCTAAAAACAATAAAAATCTTTCATTTGGATTGAATGGTAATTTGATGTTTGAAAAATCGGGAAATTATTTTTTATGGGCCAATGCCGATTCAGGTACGTTAAAACAGTTTGACAGCAAAAAAATTATTGATAATTTTTACAGAATTATAAGCGTTGATCCACATTTGGATTATAAGCGTGGAAACATGAGTCATTCTGTAAAATTCAGGTTTTATCAAATAGCTAGATTGGTGGAGGTAAAAAGATATCAATCGGAACATGATGCGATAGCAAGTTTGTATGCATTTGACTATAATAACAAGTATAAAATTAATAAATATTTTACTTTAAATAGTGGCATTTATAGTACCACTTTACTTGCAAATGGCAATTTATATAAAGGTGTTTTTGGAGGGGCAACTGCTGCTATTTATTCCCAAGCCGATTTTACTTATAAAAAATTAATTGTTACTGCTGGTTTGCGATATGAAGCCATTGCTCAAGATACCAGCAAAGTAGAAAAAGCACTTTTAAGAAGAATAGGTTTAAATTGGCAAGTAGCTAAAAAAACATTTATCCGTTCTAATTATTCTGAAGGTTATAGGGTGCCTTCTATCAGTGAAAAATTTGTAGAAGATAAAATTTCATTTCTTTCTGTAATCCCAAATACAACATTGGTTCCAGAAAAAGGTTGGACTGCAGAAATTGGCGTGCAACAAGGTTTTAAAATTGCAGGATTTGTAGGCTCACTTGATTGCGCTATTTTTATGCAAGATTATGACAGTATGATTGACTATAAATTTGACCAATACAACAAACATCCAACACCTGATAATCCGGATCCTAATTTAGGTTTTAAAGCATTTAATGTAGGTCATGTTCGTGCTGGCGGAATTGATTTAAGTGTACAAGGCGAAGGAAAAATTAAAGATGTAATGATTCGTATTTTAACAGGTTATACTTATAGTTTACCAGTGAATATGAGCGTTGACAATAGCCTAAAAGATTATGGAAATTATACCAATTTATTTCTTAAAAGTTTAAGCGTAGATAAGGCCCAACCAGGAAGTGATTTATACAAAGCTTTGCTGACAAATAGGAATAGAACAACTGCCAAATTTGATATAGATTTAACCTACCATAAACTTACTTTTGGATACTCTATTTTTTATTACAGTGTATATGAACGTGTAGATGAATTTGTATTGCTTTTACCTGGTGTAAAAAAGTTTTTTGAAAATGCAGGAATTGCAGATGTAGTTCATAATGTTCGCATAGGATTTAAACCTGCTAAAAACTATTCATTTGGGTTTTTGGTAAATAATTTAACCAACAGAGAATTTGCTACAAGACCAGGAAAAATGGATCCCGCAAGAACAGTTGTTGTTCAATTATTGGTGAATTTTTAGCAAGAAGACTAGAGAAATAAATTAAAAAAAAGATCTTAAAAGTCCGCTATAATTGTTATAATAAATTTAGCCAAATTGTTTTCCAATAAAAAAACCACATAGATAATAGGAAACATAGTTAAGTGCTATGTTCTCTATGTTTCTATGTGGTTTAAATTCTTTTATATAAATAAGGCAAAGAAAGTCATATCGTTTTTTATAAAAGGCCTAACTGACTAATCTTATAAAGTTTTGAATCAATATCTTTTTTGTTATATTTATACTTACTCCCCGCTCTCCGTTTTAGGTTCCGCATCAAAAACTCTTTTGGTTCCTTGATACATTTCGTATTGGTGAAATTTACATTCGAGCGGACCGTTAAATACCAACAATCGTTGTGATGTTTTTAGGCGAATACTTTTCATAGCATTTTGGTTAGATGAAAGTACCCAAGCTTGCCAACCTGAAAAATCTTTTTTGAATTTATCACCTATCATTTTATAAAAAGCATTTGCTTCCTCTAATTCCAAACGTTCGCCATAAGGTGGATTCATAATTAAACATCCTTTTGGCGCATTGGGTGTAAGGTTTTCAAAAGGAATTTTATCTAATTTTATTACTCCAGCTAATCCCGCTTTTTCTACATTGCTTTTAGCAATTTCTAAAGTATCCCACGAAATATCAGAACCATTTATTTTTAAAGGAATGTCTTTGATTCCAGCTTTTCCTTCGTGTTTTACTTCTTGCCAAAGTTGATGGTCATAATCTAACCACGATTGAAAACCGAAGCGTTTTCGTAAATAATTTGCAGGAATATTTAAAGCAATCATGGCTGCTTCTATCAAAATAGTTCCACTTCCACACATGCCATCCATTAAAGGTTCAGCACCATTCCAACCACACATTTTTACAATGGCAGCAGCAGTAACTTCGTTCAATGGCGCCTTGTTAGCATCTTCGCGGTAACCTCTGCGATGCAAAGAATCGTTGCTTGAATCAAGTGAAAGGGTGGCAGTATCTTGAAAAATATGTAAGTTTAAACGTAAATCAGGATTTACAACATCTACATCTGGACGTTTTTTGTATTTTTCTCTAAATTGATCAACAATGGCATCTTTGGTTTTTAAAGCGATGTATTGTGAATGATTAAAATAATCGGAACGTAATAATCCATCAACTGCCAAAGTACCGTTTACACTTAATAAGTCATCCCAATTAATAGAACTAATGGCATCGTAAAGTTGTTTATCATTGATAGCTTTAAAGTTAAAAAAAGGTACCAAAATTTTTAACGACAAACGTGAATGTAAATTCACTTTATACAATAATCTTTTATTGCCTTCAAAACTAACGGCACGCTTATGTCGTTGAGTATTTACAGCTCCTAATTCTAATAATTCTTTTTCTAATAATGGCTCAAGACCTTGTTGAGTTTTGGCAATCATTTTAAATTGCCCAGATGTAATGTTTTTCAAAATTGTATTTTATTTATATTTTTAAACCAACTCATATCCTTTTAATAAGCTGGCAACAGGCTTAATATAAAATTATTAAGCCTGCAATAATAAACAAAAAAAAGGGGAAGATTTGAAATAAATTCAAATGATAGATGAAGTTATTCTTGGACAAGTAATCAATTTGTGTAATCTTGCTCCCAATTAATCGGGATTCAAATCTTTCAATCCAACAATATGAATTTACAAAACAAAATAGCAGTTGTAACAGGCGTAAGCAAAGGAATAGGCAAAGCAGTTTGCCAAAAATTATTAGAAAATGGCGCTCAAGTTTTTGGTTTTGGCCGAAACAATAATGACATTTCAAATCCAAATTACACGTTTATTCTTTGCGATGTTAGAAGTTTTGAATCGGTACAAAATGCATTTTCACAGGTTTTTGCTGCAAGCAATGAAACCATCGATATTTTAATTAATAATGCTGGCTTAGGTTATTTTGGTTTTTTAGAAGACCTGCCAAATGAACAATTTCATGAAATGCAAGAAACCAATGTAAATGGCATTTTTTATTGTTGTAAAATGGCCTTACCTAAAATGAAAGAAAAGGAAAGTGGCCATATTATAAATATTGCTTCTACAGCTGCATTAGAAGGAATGGCGCAGGTTTCGGGATATTGTGCTACAAAATGGGCGGTGAAAGGTTTGTCAGAATCATTATTTCGTGAAGTGCGCGATTTTAAAATAAAAGTAACATGTATTTATCCTGGCTCAACCAAAACTGATTTTTTTAGAAATAGTCCGGGAGTAAAACCCCACGATTATATGTTAATGCCCGAGGATGTGGCGGCTAATTTAATTTTTGCTTTGCAAATGCCTGATAATTTTCACACGGTAAATTTAGAAATTAGACCCTTACAACCCAAAGGTCCTAAAAAATAATTTGCTCAAGGTCTTTGAGTTTAAAAGGCCCTGCAAATTATCTTGAAAAATAATTATAAAAAAATAGGGCTAATTTTTTGTTATTTATTATTTTTACACCAAAAATAAATCTAATTAAATGTCAACTTTACGCTTTAACGCTTTAAAAACTGCCTTGAGCAGAACTCCAGTATTAACAAAAGCCCCTTCAGATAAAGTTTCTGATTTTTACAACAGCAATGTTTTTAACGACAATGCCATGAAAAACTTTTTAAGCAAAGAAGCTTATGAAGCAGTTTCAAGAGCAGTAAAAATGAGCGAAAAAATTGACCGTGTTCATGCAGATGCCGTAGCCTCAGGAATGAAAAATTGGGCAATGAGCCGTGGGGTTACTCATTATACTCATTGGTTCCAACCGTTAACAGGCGCTACCGCTGAAAAACATGATGCTTTTTTTGAACCTACTGAGGAAGGTCGTTCAATGGAAAAGTTTTCGGGTGGTGCATTGGTTCAACAAGAACCAGATGCAAGTAGCTTTCCAAATGGTGGCATAAGAAATACTTTTGAAGCACGCGGTTATACTGCTTGGGATCCTTCATCTCCTGCTTTTATTATGGAAGAAAGCAATGGTAAAACATTGTGTATTCCAACTATTTTTGTGGCTTATACAGGTGAAGCATTAGATTTTAAAGCACCTCTTTTAAAAGCATTGCATGCAGCCGAAAAAGCTGTTGTATCTGTTTGTTCAAGTTATTTTGATAAAAATGTTACCAAAGCATCTATCAGTTTAGGAATAGAACAAGAATATTTTTTAATAGACGAGGCCATGTATTATGCTCGTCCTGATTTAATGCTTACTGGCAGAACTTTATTGGGACATGCACCCGAAAAAGGCCAACAATTAGACGATCATTATTTTGGTTCAATTCCTCCAAGAGTTCATGACTTTATGGTAGATTATGAAACTGAAGCTTACAAATTAGGAATTCCCTTAAAAACTCGGCACAATGAAGTGGCACCTGGACAATTTGAGTGCGCACCAAATTTTGAAGAAGCAAACTTAGCCGTTGACCACAATCAATTGTTAATGGATTTAATGGAAAAAGTAAGTCAACGTCATGGTTTAAAAGTTTTGTTACACGAAAAACCATTTGCTGGAGTAAACGGAAGCGGAAAACATAATAATTGGAGTTTAATTACCAATACAGGTATTAATTTATTATCGCCTACAAAAAATCCAGAAACAAATATTCAGTTTCTTACATTTTTTGTAAATGCAGTAAAAGCCGTGAACGATAACGCGGATTTATTACGTGCATCCATTGCATCGGCAAGTAACGACCATAGGCTTGGGGCTAATGAAGCACCACCAGCTATCATGAGTATTTTTATTGGTAGCCAAATGACCAATGTGTTAGATTCTATTTTAAATGATAAGTCGAGTGCTAAAGTAAATACCAAATCAAAACAAGCTATAAATGTTATAAAAATACCAGATATTTTATTGGACAATACCGATAGAAACCGTACTTCACCATTTGCATTTACAGGAAATAAATTTGAATTCCGTGCGGTAGGTTCTAGTGCAAATTGTGCTAACGCAATGATTGTGTTAAACACAGTAATGGCCGACCAATTGAATAAGTTTAAAGTGGAAGTAGATGCTTTAATTAAAAAAGGAAAAACTAAAAACGAAGCAATTTTAACCATTCTAAAAGCCTATTATAAAGCTTCAAAAAATATTTTATTTGAAGGAAATGGTTACAGTGACGAATGGGTAAAAGAAGCGGTAAAACGTGGCTTATCTAATGTAAAAACTACTCCTGAAGCATTGAACGCTTATGTATCAAAACAATCAACAGAATTATTTATTAGAAACAATATTTTTAGTAAAATAGAGTTAGATGCGCGTTATGAAATTATGCAAGAAGTGTATGTAAAAAAAATAGACATTGAAGCAAAAACGATTTCACAATTAGCTATTTCGCATGTGGTTCCTGCTGCCGTTGAATACCAAAGCAAATTAGCTATTAATGTGCAAGCTTTAAAAGGAGCGGGTTTAAGCAAAACAACTTATGAAACACAATTAAAAACCATTGAAGTAATTTCAAAACATATCAAAACTATTTGCGATAATGTAGATAAACTTTTAGTGGAAACAGATAAGGCACATCATGCAGCCGATACGCATAAAACAGCCTTAATTTTCTGTCATAAAGTAAAACCATTATTTGACAATGTAAGAGCAGCAAGTGACGCTTTGGAGTTTATAGTAGATGATACTTTATGGCAATTACCAAAATATAGAGAAATGTTATTTATAAAATAAAATTTGAGTTTTTATGCCTTTTAAAACAGCCATTTAGTTTATAATTAAATGGCTGTTTTTTTTAAAAGTATTCATATTTAGGCATTTAAAAAATAAATTCTTACAAAAAAAAACATTGTTTTATACGTTAAAATGTATAAAATTGCGTTTATCCTAAATCAAAAGCAAAGTATTTAAACATGAAACAAAACTACATGATAAAATTATCAGGATTTGTACTAATCCTTTCAGCATTATTATTTGCATGTAAAGGTGGAGGCGGAGGAGATATTAATGAAGCACGCAAAAAATTTAAAGGCTTAGAATATGCTGCAGCTGGCGATATTTACAAAAAAGTTTATGGTAAAACCAAAAATAAAGACATTAAAAAAGAAGCAGCTTTTTATGCCGCTGAATGTTATAGAATTTCTAATAATTGGCCTGTAGCTGAAGCTTGGTATACCAAGGCTGTTCAACAAGATCCAACCAATGCAGAAGCAAAATATCGTCAAATTCAAGCATTGAAATTTTCAGAAAAATATGTTGAGTCGATTACTGAGGCTAACAAATACAAAAAAATTGTAGGTTCTGATCCTAAAATAGATTTAGAAGATTGCGGTAGCGTAAACGCTCAAAAGTGGAAAACAGAAAAAACCCGTTATTTAGTAGAAAACGTTGTGAAATTGAATACTAAATGGAGTGATTTTGCTCCTATGTATTACAGAAAAGACCAGTTAATGTTTACTAGCGATAGACTAGAAGTTGGGGTAAGTGGAAAAAACAAATATGGTTGGTTTAATAATGGATATAGCGATGTTTATAATACTACTTTAAAACTAAATAAAAAGAACAAAGAAATTATTGAAAGTTATAGTTTACCTGCTTTAGTTGACAAAACAAATATTAATGGTAAATGGAATGATGGTACAGTTTGTTTTGATGCAAAATACACCACCATGTATTTTACAAAATGTAATTACGGAGCAAAATTTGATGGAAAAGGCGCTCATTGCAGAATATACGAATCAAAATTAAGTGGTACAGAATGGAGCGTTCCAGTTGCACTTCCTTTTAGTACCGATTCATTTGATTGTGGTCATCCTTTTTTAAGTAAAGATGGAACAGTTTTATATTTTTCAAGTAATATGCCTGGAAGTATTGCAAAGCCTGTTACCAGCGCTGAAAATCCTGAAGGAGCTGAATTAAGTAAAGATATTTACAGTGTAAGTTTTAGTAAAAGAGGAAATGCTTGGGGCGATCCAGTAAATTTAGGACCAACTATTAACACGGAAGGCGATGAAGGTTTTCCTTTTTTACACGAAGATGGAACTTTATATTTTTCATCAAATGGAAAATGTGGAATGGGTGGATTTGATATTTATCGTGCTACAGGACAAGGAAAAGATTGGGGCGATGCAATTAATATGAAATCACCTATTAATTCTGGTGGTGACGATTTTTCAATCATTGTTTCTAAAGATAAGGAAAGTGGATTTTTCTCATCAAACAGGGCAAATGGTAGCAAAGGAAGTGATGATATTTATAGATTTACAAAAACTCCTTTGGTATTTACTTTAAGTGGTGTGGCTCGTAATTCTGAAACTAGAGAAATATTGAAAAATACTACTATTTCATTTACGAACAGTTCAGATACTGTAAAATTGGTATTGAAAACAGATGGCGTTGGTTCATATAAAATTCCATTGCGTGCTGGTACTGATTATGATTTGTATGGTAATAAACCATTATTTTATGATAGTAAAATATACTCACAAACAACCAAAGGTTTAGAAGTGTCAACAGATTTAATTCAAGATTTAGAATTGATGCCAATCAATATAAAAACGTTTGAAGTACAAGGTATTTTCTATGGTTTAGATAGCGCAAATATTAGACCACGTTCGGCTGAAATATTAGATTCATTATTGATCATTATGAACAAATATCCAATGTTAAAATTTGAGTTAGGTTCACACACAGATTGTAGAGCAGATTCATTGTACAATATTAGATTATCACAAAGACGTGCAGATTCATGTGTTGGTTATTTAATTAGCCACGGTGTAGATTCAAACAGATTGATTTCAAAAGGTTATGGCGAAAACGAATTAGCAGTTCCCGCTTGTGCTTGTGAAGGACCAAATGAAAGAGAACAAGGACAAAAATGTCCTGAATCTGAGCATCAAAAAAACAGAAGAACTACTGTAAAAGTAATTGATATTAATTATGTGGCTCCCGCTGTTAAACTGAAAGAAAAAGAAGCTGAGCCAAAACAATTATTGCCAGGTCAAAGAGTAAGACCCGGAACACAACCAAGAAGGTAGTTGTTCCATAATATAAATAAAAAAACCCGATAACTAAATTAGTTATCGGGTTTTTTATTTAGTAAATTTTTTATAAAAAACTAGCTATTGAATTTGCTATTTCTATAAATTCATCTTTTGTAAAAGTGAGTTTATTATTTAAAAAGTTCATGTCACTTACCTCATTTATTGGAATTAAATGAATATGTGCATGTGGAACTTCCAAACCTATTACAGTAACTCCAATTCTGTTACACTTTATGGCTTTTTTTAAAGCAATTGCAACAGTTTTAGCAAATAAATGAAGCTGTACATAGCTTTCGTTTTCTAAATCGAAAATATAATCTGTTTCTATTTTAGGTATTACCAGTAAATGTCCTTTTGTTAATGGATTAATATCTAAAAATGCTAAACAATGCTCAGATTCTGCCACTTGATAACAAGGAATTTTACCAGCAATAATTTTAGCAAAAATACTGGCCATGATTTAGCTAAATGAAATATTTAAAATTTCTAATTTTATAACGCCTGCGGGTGCAGTAATTTCAGCTATTTCGCCTAATTTTTTTCCCATTAATCCAGCACCAATTGGCGATTTAGCCGAGATTTTACCAATTTTAAAATCAGCTTCGTTTTCAGAAACAACTATATATGTAAACTCTTTTTTTACATTATGATTCATCACTAAAACTTTACTCAAAAGCATAACTTTAGTATTATCGAGTTTTGATTCATCAATAATTCTACTGATTGCCAAAAGAGATTCTACTTGTGATATTTTAGTTTCCAAATGCCCCTGATCTTCTTTAGCAGCATGGTATTCAGCATTCTCGCTCAAATCACCTTTGTCTCTAGCATCTGCAATTTGTTTAGAAATAAAAGGACGTTTTACAAATTTTAAATCGTGAAGTTCATTTTGTAACCTTTCAAATCCCTCTTTCGATAAATAATTTAAAGCTGGTGGAACTGATAATGTTTTTTTACTCATTTTTTTTAATATTTTGATACCATTAAAAACAAAAAGAAACGTTCGGAATATGCATTCCGAACGTTCCTTTGTATTAGCAAATATATTATTTTAGTTGTTATTTCCTAAAGTTAGTTTAAGACCAATGCTATGAATTCCGCTAAAAATAACAGTTGGTTGATATGCATAATCAATAGATAAAGCAGTACCAGCATCACTTATTGGTAAATTAAAACCAACACCATAACTTAAACCATATTGAGGAGTTCTGTAGTCAGAATTTGAAAAATTACCTTCTTGATGCGCATATCCTGATCTAACCATGAACATACTTTTAAATGAATATTCTAAACCTAATGCAGTAATATTTGATGAAAAAGCATTGTAATTAAAGTTACCAGAAACTGATAATCTATGGTCATAAGTTTCTTCACCTTTATCTAAACGCATGTCATAAGTAACACCAATATTAGCTAAAGCCGGCATATTAAATGGTTGAGAACCAAATAAAGTTTTACGAGTTGCTCCAGTAGCAGTAACAGTAGTATTAGTCGATAAACCAGTACCTTGATAGGCAAAATCTGGACCTAGATTACGAATAGCAATACCAAATCTAAAATCTTGTTTTTTAATTTTCTTTGTAGGATTTAGAGCAGTTTGATATTGAACACCAGCATCTAAGGTAACGCCACTTGCATTCACATTAGCAGTACCTTCACTTACATATCTTACCATTAAACCACCAGTTATAGAATTAGAAAAAGTTTTTGAATATGCTAATCCTAAGTTCATAATTTGTGTAGTATAAGAACCCAATGTCATGTCAGGTGCTTCAGTAGTGGTAATAGGAATACTTCCCATATCCCAATAAGAAAATGCCATACCCAATACACCACCACTTCCATTTTCGCCTAATGCTTGCGCAATACCAAAATTATTGATGTAAATGTCTGTACCTACCAAGTATCTTGTTTGAGATGCTTGAATTTCCATTTTCTTTACATAAGCCAAACCACCAATATTTAAATAATATGATTCTAAGCCACGGGCAGAAGCGGTATTTGAACCACTTAAACCAACTCCTCTAACATAAGGATTAACCAAAAGCTGAGTTGCACCAGCTCCACCAGCTCTATCTGGATTTCCTGCATTAACTGTAGCCAAAATACCAAAACAGGCTACTAAACTTTGTAAAATATACTTCTTCATACGAGTAATTTATTTTATACTTTTTTTTATAAAATATCACTTAATCAATAAATGACTAAGTGATATCGTTTTTGTTTTATTAAAATGAATCAAAATCAGCTGGGCGCATTACACCAAACCATTTTATAATTCTTTCACCAATTCCAGGAGCTTCTACATGTATTAAATATACGCCACTTGATACTGGAACATTTGCGTCATTACGTAAGTTCCACTCAATGTATGTTTTGGAATCATCGTCTTTGTTAATTCTACGAACTAAGAATCCATTTTGAGTATAAATAGAAACAGTACATTTTTTTGGAGTATTAATAATTTTAACCCTGTTATCTAAAGCATTTCCTGGATCTTCATAACCACTATAAGCATAGTAAGGATTAGGAGAAACATTGATCATATCCATTGCTTTATTACCTGCCGTTTTATCGTTAATTTGAGGTGCAATACTTGCTGTGTTAAATTCATATAATGGTTGACCCGCATTCATTAAAGGCGTATCAATATTATTTGTGTATTTTGCAAAAGGACGTTTTACTCTTAATTTTACAACGGCTTCATTTGGAACTATACCATCTGCCATTGAACTTAATTTTGAAGTAAATGAAAGCATTGGCATGGTAACCCACATAAATTGTGATAAGAAATAACGTTTTTTCAATTGATTTGGATCTTCAGAAGGACTATTTACAGCCATTAATGTATTATAGTTAGCGCAACCATCATATTTAGGGCCTTTGTAAAGAACATTAGAACCAATTTTAAGTTCTTTTGCTCCCATGATATAAACGTGATGTTTTCCACCAAATGAAGGAATAGCATTATTTGAAAATTTATCAAAGAAACTATTGGTAGGATTCCAAATCATATCAGCACCATTTTCTGTTGGTAATGATGAATCTTCGCCAAAAACAATATTTAATCTTTCGCCAGTTTCTACATTTATAGCATAACCTGGAAACCAACTTAAACCATAGCTACCTGGTATTTGTTTACCGTCTTTATCTACTGAAAGTGAATACCTGATATTACCTTTGGCAACATTTCCAATATTTTGCTCTCTGTTTTCACCCATTTCCAAAACGATACATTGTGACCATTTGCTTTTATCATTTGTAAATACAACATCCACACCTTGTAAAGTAGACAAAGGATTGTCTTCAGATATTTGGTTGGTATTAGGAGTTAAACTAAGTCCAGGACCATAACTACTTGTATATTGATTTGTAGCAGTTTTTGTTAAAGTAGCTTTTGCAGCTAATTCAAAAGGAGCCCATGTTCCACCTAATATATTTCCAAATTGTTTTCTAGGATCAATTGCTACTTTGCTACCACCAATTGATCTAAAATAATCATGTTCACCCACATTTCCAAAATCTGGAGTTCCGGTATTACCTGATCTAATCCAATTAAAAGGAGGAATAGCAATCATACCATCTGGTACGCCTTGTAACCAGCGGTCTGTTGGGTCAGAAAATGTAATGGTACCATCTACAAAACCATTTGATAAATCTGTACTATTATTTGGATCACCGGGGGCGGCAACTTGACTCACAGTAACTGATAAACCTAATTCTTCAAAAATTTGTTCATTATTTAATTCTAAATTTCTTTTACCTAAAAAAGTATCATTAGTAATTGTATTTACAATATACCACCTAGCATTTGCTCTTGAAAGAGAATCACTTAATTTGGAATTTGCTGAATTATCATTAATAAATAATCTAAAATCTGATAAAGGAACTTTAAATGGATTTACTACTTTAATAATAACAGGACCTTGACCTTCTACATATTTTGGTTTTTTAGAAAAATATGGAGCTGCTAAAGCTTCTTCTATCGATTGTTTTGATAAATTTAAAAAGTTACCGCTGTTTCCAATTCCTTCAACTCTTGTTAAAGCAGGACCACTTGTATAACTACCATTTAATTGAGTTCCCTGTTGGTGACCATATGATAAGTGAGGGGTGCAAGTTATAATTACAGGTTTAGAACCTGATAAATATTGTAAAGCTTCATCTACACAATTAGTTACAGCAGCATATGGAACAATTAAGAAATGGTAGTTTTTATAGTTTACCAAAGTTTGATCTGATTCAATTGAAAACACATCACGTGTTATTTGGAAAGAATGACGGATGCCTTTGTCTTCACCATTCACCATTATTTTCTTCACATTTCCTAAATCTGGATCATTTACTATATTAACTATAAAACCAATACCATCTTGTAAATCGCATTGTGCAACTAACCTAGCTTGATCTCTGTCAGAGAAATCACTTGGCGTAGTAGGTATTTTAAGTTGGTAAATTTGGTAACCTTGGAATTTATAGTCAGTTGAATCAGTGCATAAACCTGATACTTTTGCTTTAAAAGCTTCTGGTTTTTCAGCATTGATAATATTAATTACTAATTCGCGGTTCAATTCAGTAATTTTTACTGCGTTGTCATCAAATTCTGGTCCTCTTAAAATTTTGAAATTATTTTTAAATAAAACAGTTGCTTTATCACTTGCTTCTTTTAATAAATTAAATGAACCAGTAGCACCACCAGTAGTAGCTCTTGACCAAACTACTCCAATTGTAACTCTATTAACTGCGCCTGGCAATAATTTAAATGAACCAGCAGTTTGTAAAAAACGTCTATCAGCAGGAGTATTTCCGGCAATTCTTTCAGTCCATGCAGCTCTTTTTCCAGGATCGGTAGAACCAGGGAACATATAACTAGCAGTATCAGAACCACCTCTACCATTACCACCATAAGTAATTTGTTGTCCATCTTTCCAACGGCCATTTAAATAATTCCAGTAATGTGCAGGATTAGAAGGATTTCCTTGTTGAGATTGGTTGTTATCATAATATACAAATTTTGTTAAACCAATTTGTTTCCCATTTTCATTTAAAGGACCTTCAAAAAAGTTGACTCCAATACTAGGTGGATTTAATCCATAACCTAAAATACCTTCATCATTATCGTCACCATTATAGCAAATTCCTAAATTTCTTTTTACATCACATTCAACATAATCATCTATATAATTACCTAAATCAGGATCAACCCATTGGCCAAAAACACAGCTATCAATAATTTCAGTACCTCTATTTATAATAGTAGTTTTATAAAAAGTCATATTATTTACTTCGTCATTGGTAGCAAAACCAAATGCTTGTAATCTAAATTCTAAGTTTAAAGGCAAACCTTGAGTTTCAGTATGAATATTTCCTTTGTCATTATAACAAATAAACATCATTTGATCAGGGATAGAAGCCAAGCCAGCCTCTCCTTGATTGAAAGTAGGATAATCACCTTCATCGTAGCTATAAACTCCATCATTATTTGCATCAAAAAATGGTGCTAAAAACTTAGCCTCACCAGTACTTCCGTTTCCTGGCCATTGTTGGATATCAACGGGAGCGTTTAAAGGATCACCGTCAATATGAGCAGCAATTTGAGAACGTGTTACAGTCCAAACTTTATCAAAAGTTTTACATCTATCGGCAGAAATACTAGCGGAACCATCAATTTGTAATGGACCTGGATAAAAATCGTTACCAGTTTGACGATACGTTTGTGCTGCTAATCTTAAATTTCCTTGTGTGATTCCACCAATCCAAAGTGCTCCTGAAAACAAAGAGTTTTTAGCTACTTGACCTGTTTGAACTTTAGGAACTTCGTAACGGGCGTTACTTAAATTCCACCACATGTCACCACCATTTAATATAATGGTTCTAACATTGTTTATAGAAAGTTCTTTTTGAGCAGTTGCTGGTAAGCAACCAGCGCCCATTTTAGATAATGGATTACTTGATTTAAATGAAGGATTTTCGTTAGCTGATTTACCCGCTAAATTTCCTTTTCCAATATTTTCACGTGCTTGAAGATTTAAACAAAATCCTAAAGCACTTAAAAATAATGCTGCTGTTTTTATATTTTTAAAGTTTAACATAAATTATTTTTTTTCTTTTTAAAACTGAACTGAAATTCCAATACGTGTTAAGCGTGGTAATAAAAATCTGTCAGAGTTTACCATTCTTGTATTATATAAGTCAACAAATGATTGAGCATTGGTTGCAGTTCTAATTTGATCGGCTGCAAACGGTGAACTTAAATAACCATCGCTGTATGCGCTACCTGTGTATCTATAAACACTTGTTACATTTGCAGCATTTAATAAATTAGTAACAGTTAGGAATACACGCATGCGATATTCTTTAACTTTAGCTCCTGCATTACCATTTTTAATGGTAAAGTTTTTATCAATGTTAATATCCACATTAAACTGAGCTGGTAAATTAGCTCCATTTGGTGTTCCTTTAATTGAACTTCTAGTAGCTGCTCCCGATTGTGCATCTGGTGTAGCAGTTAAGTTTTGAGTATAAGGGCGACCAGAATATGCTGAGAAAATAAAATTACAACCAGCATTTTCCAATATTTTTTTACCACCAATAATAGGACCATCATATTTTTTACCATCTTTATAATGGAAATCAAAATTGGTTTTAAAAGTATGACGAGTGTCAAAATCTAAGGGGAAAATTGTTCTAGTATTTGGCAAACCAGCTTGAATTAAAGCAGAACTTGATGAAATATTTGAACCTGAACCATCGGCAAACTGTAAATTATAATTTGCATCAATATTTACATTTCCCATGTCAATTAATTTATACTCTAAACCTACAGACTTAACAGTTGAAAAATCTATATTTCCTACAGTAGTATAAGTATTTGGCCAAGCTTGAATAAAGCTATATAATTGAGTCATGTTTCTATTTTCCCTGTAAGTAGCAATTAAACCAATGGCTGAGTTTTTACCAATTTGTTGACGGAAACCAATTTCATAAGCAGTTACTTGTGTCATTTTCAAATCAGGATTTGCAATAATGCCTGTTAATCTGTTTGATAAGTAAAAATAATCATCAATTTGAGCAACATTTCCACCTGGTCTTTGATTTAAAATATCGTAAGTACCATAGAATTGAGAAGAAGTATTAATAGGGAAAGAGAACCAAACACGAGGTGAAATTTTTACATCTGGCACGTAATCTTTAAAAGAAGCTGCTGTTGGTACTTTTGGACTTTTAGCATCCGCAACATAAGGAATATTTTGACTAGTTCCAGCTGCACGTTGAATAGCTGCTGGATCTGAAACAGGGTTACCGTTTTTGTCATACCAATTATTACCATTTCTAAATCCGGCTACACCATAAGTATTTGAGCTAAAATTATCTGTGTTAATATATACTTTCCAATCGTCTTGAACTACCGAAGGAATTGCATCTTTTTCTATTTTCAAAGAACCTGCTGCAGCAGTTCTAATTTCTCCTGCCGATAAAATTGGAACCATTGAATAAGGATCACGTAATACTAATTGATTTGCATCAAATCTTTCAACACGTAAACCAACGCGTAAAATTAAATCTTTGAATTGGAATTTATCTTGAATCCAAGCTGCAGCATATATTGGCTGATAAGCTCCTAAGATTCTGTTTTTGAAAAATTCATTAATTCCAGGTTTACCTGATACTTCGTTTCCTAAATGGTCATAACCAAAATAACCAACATACGAATTTCCATTATTTAATAAATCATTTGCCGAAAACATATTTAAATTATACGTTCCAGGTGAATATGAATTTACATCAAGATAAGTTTGACTTGTAATTGGGTTTCCATTATTATCTGTAGCATTAGTACTAATTAATTTATCTCTTAAATTTTTATCAAATTCAGTTTGATCAGCAGCTACTATTCTTCTGTCGAAAGTAATGGTATCTTGAAAAACTCCATTGGCATCAAACTTTGCATAACCAATTGAATCTAAACCTGAGAATTGGCGATTTGCTAATAATGGCATTAAGTTCCATAAGTTACCAGCTGCTAATGAGTAATTTCTTTGAATACGTTGTTCGTAAGTTAGTCCAAATTGCAAATTATGTTTTGCTTTTAAGTTTCTACGAGGAGCAATGGTGGCATTTGATTCAATATAAACAATATAGTTTTCAAATAAACTTTTTGAATATCCTGTTTGAATATCACCTACATTTCCCCACATACCTGAATATATTGAGAGTGGATCATCACCATTTTGCAAAGCACCCAAACCTCTTAAAGGAGCAAAGTTTGCAAAATTATCGGCACCATAAAAGTTTAAGAATGCTTGCGTGTAATTTCCTCTTACAGTATTAAAGTCAGCTTTGGTAAAACGGAAAGCAGTATCTCTAAAACCAGTTTGACGGGTATAACCAGTTAAGAAAAGTTGTTTGCCATCTTTTAAAGTAATAGTATCAACTGGTGATTGAAATCCTTTTCTAATATTGGTATAAGCAGGTGCATTATAAGTTTTAAACTTTCCTACATAACCATATTTAAAAAAGTCCTTGCCATTATTAGGATCAAATGTTTCAGAGAAGTTACGTTCGTAACTAACCCTAACAGTATAATAAGCATCCGAAATTTTTACACCCTTAGTAATAGCAGCTTCTAATCTGGCTTTAGTAGTATCTTCTTTTTTATTAAACATTTGGGTAAACTGTAAATAAGTTACCGTTCTATATCCTTGCGAAACTGAATTGTTTGCAGTATTTAAAAGAGAAGCATAGCTATTCCAATTATTTTGATTGAAAAAATTATAAATATAACCTAATTTTACGTTTATATTATTACTTGGTTGGTAGTTAAAATTACCACTAGCACTTACATTATAACCAGAAGCATTTACACGATAATCTGTTTTTTCTAAATCGCTTTTTCTTAAAAATTCACCCGCTGGAACCAATGAACCTAATGCATTTGGTCGAACAGGAGTTGCCTCTATTTCTTTCATTTTGGCATCTTTCACTTTATACATATCTACAGCGGGTAAACCACCGTCTAATGCATAAGCAGCTCTAATTGAATTGGTAAATCCTATTAATATTTTTTCCCTATCTTTATTTCCTTTGTCTCTTAATAAAATTGGACCAGATATAAATGAGGTAAATTCATTGTGGTTTGAATTATCTAAATAGCCATAAAAAGGACTTGAAGTTCTATATTCAAAAAAGCGAATCCATTGTTTGGTTGGCGCTTTGGTAGTAGCACTAATTGCTCCACCCGTAAAATCGCCATAAGAAGCAGGAGTTCCACTTGTAATAACTTCTAAATTTTCAATTGCGTTAGCAGGCAAACTAATTCCAGTTACCCTTACACCATCTATATAATAAGCAGTGTTTTCAGAACGTGAACCTGCAATATTTGGTGTTCCGCCTCCTCTTGAATCAACTCCACGTTGGCTTCCAGCCAATGCATTGATATTTTGAGTTCCTTGTTTGTTTATATTTTTTAGTGTTTTTTGAGTCGGGTCATCAGGATCAATTAATTGAACCTTATCCCTAATAGTTACTGGACCTAAATTGGTTTTATTACTTGGGCTTAAACTAAACGACCTATTAGTAATTTTGTTATCACCTTTAACCGGAATATCTTCAGTTTTAGCTTTTTGGTATCCTGTTAATGAAATTGTTACATCGTAATTTCCTGCGGGAATAGCTGTAAATTCAAATTCCCCATCTTTATCGGTGTATTTTGATTTTTTTATTCCTCCACCACCTTCTATGGTAACCAAAGCAAATTCTATCGGCTTTTTGGTGGTTTCATCGTTGACTTTGCCTGCAAGTGAACCCAAGTTTGACTGGGCCGTTGCAATAGCAGAAATGCCTATTAAGGCAGCTAGTAATAAATATATCCTTCTCATGTAAATTTTTGTTACAAATTATAAATTGGATTGAGTTTAAGTGCGGTAAATTAAATCGGTTTCGATTAATAAATCAAATGTAGAAGCAATTAACCGCTAAAGAAATTTTATTGTGCTTATTTTAAGTTAGTTAATTTTAAGAGTATGGATTGCGCAATTTTTTCATAACTCTCAAAAGTCCAACCGGCAATATGCGGTGATAAAACTACTTTTTTGTTGTTTATAAGGTAGTCAAAATCTTTTTGCTGTTGGTTGCTTAGTGTGGTTAATTTTTCGTTTTCAAGTACATCAAACGCGGCACCTAATACGATGTTATTGTTAATATATTCAATGGTTTCAGGCATATTTACCACCTCTCCCCTACACATATTTAACAGGTAAATTTTTTTCTTAAATTGACCCAAGAATTTACCGTTTACCATATTTTGGGTTTCGGAAGTTAGCGGCACATGAAGAGATAAAATATCGACTTTTTCAAAGATTTCGGCCAAATTTGCTTCTTGGGCATTTTGGTTAGAATAATTTTTTAAATATTTATCATAGGCCAAAACTTTCACATCAAAACCGGATAATTTTTTGGCAAAAGCCTTTCCTGTGTTTCCAAAACCAATAATTCCAATTGTTTTTCTGTTCAATTCTATTCCCCTATTTCCCTCACGGTCCCAAATTTTGTTTTGAACTTGGAAATTTGCAATATTGATGTTCCTAAATAAATTCAATAAAGCGCCTAAAGTAAATTCGCCAACCGCATCGGCATTGGCTTCGCCAGCATTGAAACAAATAATTTTTTGTTGCGCAGCAATGTTTAAATCAATATTGTCTAATCCACTTCCTGCTCTGGCTATTATTTTTAAATTTTTAGCAGCCTCAAAAATTTCATTGTCAATGAGCGTTTTGGTTCTTAGCACCAACACCTCAAAAGGTGCAATGAGTGCAATGATTTCTGCTCGGTTTATGTTTGGTAAATAAGTTACAGAATAACCAATTTCTTGTAAACCAGCAATTAGTAAGTCAGCTACATCGTCTATTATTAAAACTTTCACGGGTGCAATTAAGGTATTTTTGATTTAAACTTTGTCAAAGTCTTAAACTTTGACAAAATACCTGTAAAATATTTTTATCCCAGGTTGGTGTCCACATCAATCGAAAATATAATATTCCGCAATTTTTTTGAAATTTTTCACAGAAAACTCAGATAATTTAAAAAAAACAAAAATGCACTTTACTTATTAAGTATGGAACAAAACTACTTTTTCAGTCAAAAATCTCCAAATCGGAAATCAAAAATCATTTAATACTCAACAAAAATCAATTTTTATTTCCTAATATCGAAGCTTTAATATGATGATACTTTTTCGAATTTTAGTTGCACCCTTAACCTTATTATATGGCTGTATTTTATACATACGTAACTTATGCTATAACAAAGGTATATTGACCGAAACATCCTTTGAATTACCTATTATAAATGTTGGAAACTTGGCATTTGGCGGAACGGGAAAAACACCTCACATTGAATACTTAATTCATTTACTAAAACCTAATAATAAAGTTGCCGTTTTAAGCCGAGGTTATAAAAGAAAAACCATTGGTTATTTGTTTGCAAGCAATGAAAGTACTGCTGCCCAAATTGGCGATGAGCCAAGACAAATTAAGCAAAAGTTTAAAGATGAAATTGATTTAGCGGTTTCTGAAAACAGGGTGATTGGCGTGCCTAATTTATTGTTTGATGCACCCGAAACCGATATTATTTTATTAGATGATGCTTTTCAACACCGCGCTATCAAAGCCGGATTAAATATTTTATTGACCGATTACAATAATTTATTTACCCAAGATTATTTAACACCCTCAGGTACTTTACGAGAATACCGAGCTGGATATAAACGAGCGGATATAATTATAGTTACCAAATGCAACGCTGATTTAACCGAGAACGAGCAACAAAAAATAATTGCTGAAATAAAACCTTTGGCGCATCAAAAAGTATATTTTACTTACCAAAAATTCAGCGATTTGGAACATTATTATAACAATACTATTTTGCCAATTCATGAAATAAAAAATAATGATTTGCTATTGTTTAGTGGCATTGCCAAGGCAAGCAGTTTTGAAAATTATTTAGAAACTAATTCAAATGCTATCATTGATGCTTGGCAATTTGGCGACCATCACGATTTTACAATCGAAGAAATGGAGAAACTTTTAGCTGCTTTCGACTCCAATTCATCTACCAACAAAATAATTATAAGCACCGAAAAAGACAGCATGCGTTTAATGACAGATGAGTTTAAAGCTTTACTTCAAAACTATCCAATTTATTATTTACCATTGGAAATAGCCTTTTTCGAGAACGATAAACCCAATTTTAACAAGCAAATTTTAAATTATGTTAACCAAAATAAACGAAGCTATTGAATATATTAATAGTAAAACACAAATAAAACCTGAAACTGGAATTATACTTGGTACAGGTTTAGGCGCATTAGTGAATGAATGTGAAATATTAGATACAATAAACTACCAAGACATTCCGCATTTTCCAATCAGTACAGTTGAAAGTCATACAGGCCGATTAATTTTTGGATATATCAATAAAAAACCAGTAGTTATTATGCAAGGCCGTTTTCATTACTACGAAGGTTACAGCATGCAAGAAGTTACTTTTCCTGTGAGGGTTTTTAAATTTTTAGGAATTCAAAAATTATTAATTAGTAATGCATCGGGAGGCTTAAACCGAAACATAAAAGTGAGTGAATTGATGTTGCTTACCGATCATTTGAATTTATTACCTGAATCGCCATTACGAGGAAAACATTACAAAGAATTTGGACCAAGGTTTCCTCAAATGAGTGAACCTTACAGTATGGTTTTAATTGAAAAAGCACGTGAAATTGCCAAGCAACACAATATAAAACTACACGAAGGTTGTTATGCTGCTGTGCAAGGACCAGCATTAGAAACCAGGGCTGAATACAAAATGATAGACATTTTAGGTGCCGATGCAGTAGGAATGAGTACCGTTCCCGAAACCATTGTAGCGGTTCAAATGGGCATACCTGTTTGTGCCATTTCGGTTATTACCGATTTAGGATTTCCTGAAGGAAATGAAACAGTAAGCATGGAGTCAATTATAGCTGCTGCCAATAGTGCGCAACCATCACTAACAAAGTTATTTAGTGAATTGGTATAAGGGATATAAAAACTACTTAATAAATTATATAAATTTACATTTTAAAAACTAAGTTGGTGTTTTAATTCATAAAACCTATTTTCGCAGCCTTTAAAAATTAAAATAAACAATACAATAAAATAAATGATACAAAGTGTAATGTACGCAATACCCTTGTTGGGTGTAGTTGGCCTAATAGTAATGGCCGTTAAAAGTGCTTGGGTTAACAAGCAAGATGCAGGTGATAAAAACATGAAAGAATTGGCAGGTTATATAGCCGATGGTGCCATGGCCTTTTTAAAAGCAGAATGGAAAGTGTTAAGTATTTTTGTAGTTTTTGCCGCAGCTTTGTTGGCTTATTCAGGAACTATTCATGAAGTAAATGGTAAAGAAATTCACGGAAGTTGGATTATTTCTATTGCCTTTATTATAGGTGCGGTGTTCTCGGCTACTGCTGGTTATATTGGAATGAAAGTAGCTACTAAAGCAAATGTTAGAACTACACAAGCTGCTCGTACAAGTTTAAAGCAAGCTTTAAAAGTTTCATTTACTGGTGGAACTGTTATGGGTTTAGGGGTAGCTGGTTTAGCTATTTTAGGATTAGGTGGTTTATTCATTGTATTCCTAAATATTTTTGCTGACTTAGGCACAAACACTGTTAAAACTGCTATTGAAGTATTAACAGGATTTTCATTAGGTGCTGAATCTATAGCTTTATTTGCCCGTGTTGGTGGTGGTATTTATACCAAAGCTGCTGATGTTGGAGCTGATTTAGTTGGAAAAGTAGAAGCTGGAATTCCTGAAGATGATGTTAGAAACCCTGCTACCATTGCCGATAACGTTGGTGATAACGTAGGTGACGTGGCTGGTATGGGTGCCGATTTGTTTGGTTCATATGTAGCAACTATTTTAGCTACCATGGTTTTAGGCCAAGAAGTGGTTGTTCAAGATAATTTTGGTGGTATGTCGCCCATATTATTACCCATGGTAATTTGTGGATTAGGAATTTTATTTTCAATCGTTGGAACTTGGTTCGTTACCATTAAAGATGACAAGTCGAATGTTCAAAATGCTTTAAATTTAGGAAATTGGGCTTCTATGGCATTAACTGTTATAGCTTCATATTTTATTGTAAATTGGATGTTACCAGAAGGAATTATTTCGTTACGTGGTATTGAATTTACTAAAAATGGCGTATTTGGTGCTATTTTAGTTGGAACCGCAGTTGGTGCAATTATGAGTATAGTTACAGAATATTACACCGCAATGGGTAAAGCTCCTGTAATGTCTATTATTAAACAATCAGCAACTGGTCATGCTACCAATATCATTGGTGGTTTATCAGTTGGAATGAAATCAACAGTTATTCCAATATTAACATTAGCTGCTGGTATTATGGGTTCGTATTATTGTGCAGGTTTATATGGTGTGGCAATAGCTGCTGCAGGTATGATGGCAACTACTGCGATGCAATTAGCCATTGATGCTTTTGGACCAATTGCGGATAACGCAGGTGGAATTGCAGAAATGAGCCAGTTACCTCCCGAAGTTCGTGAACGTACCGACAATTTAGATGCAGTAGGAAATACCACTGCAGCTACAGGAAAAGGATTTGCTATTGCTTCGGCAGCTTTAACTTCATTGGCATTATTTGCTGCATTTGTTGGTATTGCTGGTATTGATGCCATCAATATTTATAAAGCAAATGTTTTAGCTGGTTTATTTGTTGGTGCTATGATTCCATTTATATTTTCAGCATTATGTATTCAAGCAGTTGGAAAAGCTGCTATGGATATGGTTCAAGAAGTTCGCAGACAATTCCGCGAAATTCCAGGAATTATGGAATATAAAGCTAAGCCAGAATATGAAAAATGTGTAGCTATTTCAACGGAAGCTTCTATTAGAGAAATGATGTTGCCTGGTGCAATTGCTTTAATTACTCCAATTATAGTTGGTTTCACTTTTGGACCTGAAGTATTAGGTGGTTTATTAGCTGGTGTAACAGTAAGTGGTGTGTTAATGGGAATTTTCCAAAGTAACGCAGGTGGTGCTTGGGATAATGCTAAAAAATCATTCGAAAAAGGGGTAGAAATTAACGGTGAAATGTTCTATAAAAAATCGGAACCACATAAAGCTTCAGTTACTGGTGATACAGTAGGAGATCCTTTCAAAGATACTTCGGGTCCTTCTATGAATATTTTGATCAAATTAATGTCAATTGTTTCGTTAGTAATTGCTCCTTATATAGCTGTTCAAGGTGGTTTAACTGACCAAGCTGGAATGGTAAATGGTGCAAAAACTGAATGCTGCGCAATGGATTCAATGGATATGGATCATTGTGAAATGATGGGCAATTGCGATATGAGCAAATGCATGGAAATGACTAAAGAAGAATGCGCTGCTTATTGCGATAGCATGAAATGTACTCCAGCACAAAAAGACATGTGCCAAAGCATGTATGGTGCCGATGGAAAATTTGATATGGCTAAATGCAAATCAATGTGCAAAGCTGAAATGGAAAGTGATTGCATGGAAGCTTGCGAAAAAGGTTGTAAAACAGAAGAAGAGTGCATGAAAAGCTGTGGCGATGCTTGCGTTACCTCACATAAGGAAGCTAAGGCTTGTTGTGCTGAAGGCGAAAAAGAAGGTCATAGCAAAGACAAAAAATAATTAAATAGATTAAGTTTTAATATAAAAACACGCTCTCGGGCGTGTTTTTTTGTTTATTCACATTATTCTTTTAAAAATAAATTTGATTGTTATTTAAATGTAAATAAAATGTTTTTAGTTTTAGCATTTAATTATCAAAACTTAATTATTAGCACCTTACATTTGCCTTGCATTTTATTTGCAATAATGGAAAGTCAAATCAAGCAAAAAATTTTATTCGGGGTGTTTCTTTTTGTAGCATTAGTTTATGTTATCAGGCTACTTACGTTACAAATATTTGACGATAGTTATGTTCGATATGCGCAAAATAATGTTTTGCAAGAGCAAACTATTTATCCTGCCCGCGGATTATTAATGGACAGAAACAGCGAGTTATTAGTATATAACGACAATATTTACGACTTATTTGTAATACCAGAGCAGGTAAAAAAATTAGATACTGTTTCTTTTTGCCAAGTTATTGGCATTACCAAAGAAGAATTTATAGCGAGATTTGAAAAAATAAAACGTCAGAAAGGCTATGCTATTTATAGGCCATCGGTTTTTGAAAAGCAATTAACAATTTCAACGTATGCAAAATTCCAAGAAATGCTTTTTGATTTTCAAGGATTTTTTGTAGATGTAAGAACCGATAGAAAATACAAATACAGCAATGCCGCTCATATTATGGGTTATATTGGTGAGGTTACTGAAAAAACCATTGAAGCTTCGAACGGATATTACCGAATGGGTGATTTTATAGGTATTAGTGGCGTAGAAAAAACTTATGAAAAAGAATTAGGTGGAATAAAAGGGGTTAGGTATGTATTAGTTGACAGTAAAAGCAGAACACAGGGAAGATATAAAGCGGGTGAATTTGACACAGCTGCCATTGCAGGAAAAAAAATAAACTTGACCTTAGATTTAAAACTTCAAGAGTTAGGCGAGCAGTTAATGCAAAACAAAATTGGAAGTGTAGTTGCAATAGAACCAAGCACTGGCGAAATTTTATCAATGGTGAGTAGTCCTGCTTATGATCCAAATTTATTTGTAGGACGCGACAGAGGAAACCATTATATGGAATTATTACGCGACCCAAGTAAACCATTATTTAACCGACCAATTGCAGCTCCTTATCCTCCAGGTTCTATTTTTAAAATTATCATGAGTTTAATTGGTCAGCAGGAGGAAGTACTTTTTCCAAACACGGAGTACTATTGTGGGGGAGGATTTAATTCAGGCGGATTGCATGTTGGTTGTCACGCTCATGGTTCACCATTGCCACTGCAAGGTGCAATAGCTGTAAGCTGTAACGCTTATTTTTGCCATGTATATAGAACAGTAGTAAACAATCCAAAATATCCAAAAGTAGAAGATGCATATAATAAATTATACGACCATTTGGCAAGCTTTGGAATGGGCCGAAAATTGGGCGTAGATTTATATGGTGAAGGTACAGGATTTGTTCCAAAAGCTACTTATTACGATAAAATTTATGGTAGAAATCATTGGCAAGCATTAACCACTATTTCATTAGGAATTGGACAAGGAGAATTAGGAATTACACCATTACAAATGGCCAATGCAACTGCTTTAGTAGCTAACCGTGGCTATTATATAACACCACATATAGTAAGAAGAATTGAAAGTAAAAAAAATCCTAATCCTGAATATAATATTAAACATTGGTGTACGGTAGATACCAGTTATTTTCCAGTAGTAATTAACGGTATGGAAGATGTGGTAAACCATGGAACTGCATATATAGCAAGAATTCCGGGAATAGCTATTTGCGGAAAAACAGGAACAGCACAAAATCCACATGGGAAAGATCACTCTATATTTTTTGCTTTTGCACCCAAAGACAATCCAAAAATTGCCATAGCAGTAGTAGTTGAAAACGCTGGATTTGGAGCTACTTGGGCTGCGCCAATTGCTAGCTTAATGATAGAACAATATTTAACAAAAAAACACGATACACGACCAGCTTTAGTAGAACGAATGGTGAAAGGAAACTTAACACATAAACCAATTTTAAATGACTCAACAGCAACCAAAACCAGCACACATTGATTGGATAAGTTTAACCCTTTATGTGGTTTTTGTTTTATCAGGATTGTTGTGCATTTATGCCTCGGTTTTTAAAGAAACCAATCCAAATATTTATGATATGGATATGAATTATGGCAAGCAATTGTTATGGATTGTAATCTCTTCATTTATTGCTTTATTGATTTTACTGGTTGATGAAAAACTATTTTATGCATTTGCCTATGGCTTTTATGGCATCACAATTATTTTACTTTTAGCCACTTTTGTTATTGGAGCTGAAATTAAAGGAAGTAGCAGCTGGATTAGAATTGGTGGATTTCAAATTCAGCCCGCGGAGTTTGCTAAGTTTGGAACAGCTTTAGCTCTTGCAAAATTCTTAAGTGGATATAATATTAGTTTTAAGGATTTAAAAGTAAAATTGATATGCTATGCAATTATTGGCATACCCATGGTTATTATTTTATTACAAAACGAAACAGGTTCGGCTTTGGTTTTTGCTTCTTTTTCTTTGGTTTTATACCGTGAAGGATTACCTGGATGGTTACTTTTAGGAGGAGTTGGTTTAGCTATTTTAGCAGTATTAGCCTTACTTTTTCCGCCACTTAATATTATAATATT